>DATMBT010000593.1:0-11013 GCA_035559475.1 Gemmatimonadaceae bacterium | reverse complement strand
CTGGAGGGCTCTCCCTGGTACTGGCGCGGATACGGGTTCACTTCGCGCATCTGCCCGGTCTTGCGATTGAAGCTCGTCATGAATCCGCCGTTGTTGGTTCCGGCGAAGAAGACATCGATGTCCTTGGGGTCCGGCGCGATGTACCCGGGCTCGCCGCCGCCGACCTGATACGACGGGAAGCGCGGGCCTAACGCGGCCGACGGAGCGGCGGCGCCAGCACCACCACCACCGCCGCCACGTCCGCCGCCGAATGTCGGCGCGCTGGGAACGCAGGCGGTGCTGTTGTCCTGTTGCGAGCCGCAGACATGGAACGGCACGTGTCCGGTGGTGGCGACGTGATAGAACTGCGCGGTGGCGAAGTTCTGGTTGGTCCAGTCCTGTCCGCCGGTCGTGGAGACGGCGCCGCCGCCATCGTTGCCGTTCACCAGGTGCTGTGGGTTGTCAGGATCGATCCACAGGTCGTGGTGGTCGCCGTGCGTCCCGTTGCCGACGCTCGTCAGCGTCTTGCCGCCGTCGGTGGACTTGAAGAGCGACGTGTTGAGCGCGTAGATGACGTCGCGGTTCTTCGGGTCCGCGGTGATGTGCGTGTAGTAGAACGCGCGCTGCCGGATGTTCCGGTTGCTGTTGATCAGCGTCCACGTCTGGCCGCCGTTGTCCGACGAGAACAGTCCGCCGTTCTCGTTTTCGACCAGCGCGTAGACGCGGTTCGGGTCGGCGCCGGAGACGTCAACGCCGATGCGACCAACGACGCCGGCAGGCAGGCCGGGCCGGCGCGTGATCTCGGTCCAGCTCTCGCCGCCGTCCGTTGACTTGAACAGCCCGCTGCCGGGGCCGCCGCTCGACATCGTGTATTCCGAGCGGAAGGCTTCCCACAGCGCCGCGTAGAGCACGTTCGGGTTGGTGCGATCCACCGAAAGGTCGATGGCGCCCGTCTTGTTGTCGCGGAACAGCACCTTGCGCCACGTCCGGCCGCCATCCGTCGTCTTGAAGACGCCGCGCTCATCGTTAGGCGAGGCGTGGAACCCGAATGCCGCCACCCAGACGATGTCGGGATTGGTCGGGTGGATGCGGATCTCGGAAATGTTCTGCTTGTCGCTGAACCCGACCTTCGTCCACGTCTTGCCGGCATCGGTCGATTTGTAGACGCCGTCGCCGGGGATGATGTTGCCGCGGATGCAGGTCTCGCCGGTCCCGATGTACACCACGTCAGGATTCGACTCGGAAACCGCGACCGCCCCCACCGACGTCGAGCCGATCTGGCCGTCGGTCACCGGCAGCCAGTCATTGCCGCCATTGGTGGTCTTCCACAGGCCGCCGCCGACGGCGCCGAAATACGCCTCCTGGGGCCGGCCCTTCACGCCGCTCACCCCGATCGATCGGCCACCTTTGTCCGGTCCAATGCTCCGCCAGCGGTACGTGCGCTGGATGAGCGAGTCCAGGGCAACGGGCTCCGCGCGAGCCACTCGCCCGCTCGTTAGGTTCGGGCCGGCTCGTCCGCTGGCCAGCGTGATCAGCGCGGCGGATGCCGCAACTGCGATTCGTCCGTGAACGCGAAGCATTTCAGCCCTCTCCGGGAGGCGTTTGTGCCGGAGAGTGTAGCGCCGGGGGCGGCCGAGAGAAAGCCGGATCAGCCACCTCGGCGACCGGGAATTCCCCCCGAAATACCGACGTCAGCGCGTGTAATCCGCTACGTTTCGAGTAACCTCAATTGGCGGTTTATGGTGTCAGCCCCCGCTCCGCGCGTCTACAAGGGATTCACTCTCCAGGCGCGGACATTCCAGGTTCGCGGCTCCGGCTTGTGGACGCTCGATGTCACGATCGGTCGTCGTGGCTCCTTGCGCGCATTCAGCAGTGCCGAGACGTTCTCGAACGAACACGACGCTACCGTCGCGTGCTGGCGCATGGCCTGCCGCATCATTGACAAGAGTCCACCGGATTGTCGCGTCGCCGATCTCTCCGTGGATTGACCTTTCGCCGGGAGCAACATGGCAAGAAAGCCGAACTACGGATTTGAGAAGCGCCGCAAGGAACTCGAGCGAAAGCAGAAGCAGGACGCCAAGCTCCTTCGCCGGCAGGAAGAAGCAAAGCAACGCGCCGAAGAAGAGGCGCGCACACCGAGTGAGCCAGGCGCGGAGAAAGAGTAGCGCCCCCGCTTTTGGCTCGTGATCGGTCGGGTAGCGCCCTGGCGACGCTCGCGCGTCAGCGGCTAGCGCGCACGATCCGAGCCTCGCCGACCACCTCGGCCACCGCGCCGAGCAGCAGCACCCCGACCCGTGGGTCCGCGAGCTTCGGCTCCTCGACCCTCGGGTCTTTGAGTCTCAGCTCCTCGAGCATCGGCTCCTCGACCCTCAGGTCGTCGCGCCTCGGTGCTACGACCCTGCGGTCCTGGACTCTTTGGTCCCCGATGCATTCCCCGGGACCGGCCCCCCGCGGGACGACGTTCATCGCTCCGCGCGTGTGCTCCGCCGTCACGGTACGGGGTATCGTCCCGCTTCGCGGCGGGTGGCTCGCGCCTTGGCCCCTGGCTGGGTGTTGGGGCGCGCGCAGGCTCTCCGGCAGCGGAGCGACCACCCTGGGCGGCGGCCCTCCGCTCTTCCTTTGCTTTCGAACGCGCCCGGGCCTCGGCGCGCTCCGCGCGGATCTTTGCGATGCGCTCTTTCAGCGGGATCTCGAGTTGCCCAACACGACGAGCGGTGTAGTCGAAGTCGGGCACCGTGACACGAAGCAGCGGCTTGCCGACGGCGCGCTCGATCGCGCGCAGGTCCTCGGACTCGTCAGGCGCCGCGAACGTGAATGCCTCACCGGTCAATTCCGCGCGCGCAGTCCGGCCAACGCGATGCACGTAGTCCTCCGGACTCGACGGGACATCGAAATTCACCACATGGCCCAGCGCCTCCACGTCAATGCCGCGAGCGGCAATGTCAGTGGCGACCAACACGCGGAACCGGCCTGACTTGAAGCCTTCGAGCGCATCGGTTCGCTGTGCCTGCGACCGGTTGCCGTGGATGCGCCCCACGGGGATCTGCCGCTTCTCGAGGAATTCCCACAGCCGGTTGGCCCGGTGCTTCGTGCGCGTGAAGACGAGGGCCTCCTTCATCACGTTGCTTTCAAGAAGGTGAGCCAGGAGGCTTGTCTTCAGGTCCTGCGGGACGGGATAGACGGCTTGCGTGATGCCCACGGCGGGGGTCGAAGTCCTTCCCACGTTCAGCGTGGCCGGGTTGTGCAGCATTTCCCGCGTGAGCGCCACGATCGGTGGTGGAAGGGTGGCGCTGAAGAAGAGCGTCTGCCGCTTCTTGGGGATGTACTGCAGGACCCGGCGAACATCAGGGAGGAATCCCATGTCGAGCATGCGATCGGCTTCGTCGAGCACCAGGTACTCGACGTGGTTCAGCTTTGCGTAGGGATACTTGAGGTGATCGAGCAACCGCCCCGGTGTCGCCACCATGACGTCCACACCGCTGCGGAAGGCGTGCTCCTGCGGCTGCATACCAACGCCACCAAAAATGGCGGCGGCGGTGATGGGTGTGTGGACGGCGAGTTCATTGAGTTCCTGGACGATCTGCGCGGCCAGTTCACGCGTGGGCGTGACGATGAGCGCCCGCGTGGTGCCGCGCTTCGTTCCGGTGAGCTTGTGAAGGATCGGCAGCAGGAAAGCGGCGGTTTTGCCGCTCCCGGTTGCTGCGGCGGCCAGGATGTCGCGTCCCTCCATCGCTGGTGGGATAGCGTCTGCCTGGATAGGCGTTGGCTTGACGAAGCCGAGCTCCTTGATGCCGCGCAGGAGGTCGGAGTGAAGCTTGAGTGAGCCGAATGGCACTTGATGAGGGCCTGAGTGAACCGACGCGACCGAACTGCTGGTCGCTAACTCGCCGCGGCGACGTCGGGGTACGCTTTCCCGAGGGGGAATTCCGTTGCAGCGAGTTCGCGCGCCGCCCAGCCCGACACACGCATTCGGACATCATCCGGCACGTCTTTGTGGCGGTCCGCAGAACCGCTCACGAACAACTTCGCGCCCCCGCGCGCCTGCAGGAGGTGCGGGGGGTGCATCTCGAACGACGACTGGTGTTCCTGCATGTAGCGGAAACTGCACTTCAGTGCGACGCTCGCGACTTCCTCGTCAGAGAGCGCCGGCACGTCGAGGAACGCGGCAACTTTCCGCACGACGCCGGGGAGGTCCTTCTTCATGTCCTCGAAGTAGACGAACATCACGTTCGACTGCTCACGCGACCAGCGCCACCAGCCGAGGACGTGATCGGTCCACGTTCCCCACCACATCAATTCCTTCGAGCAGAACCAGCCTTCGAACGCCTGCATCTCCGGCGACATCGCGCCGACGTTCGTCTGCACGAAGTCCACACAGCTGGCAAAACATGAGGCGGGATGGCGCGCGACGTAGATGAAACGCGCTGACGGATCGTACGGGCACAGGATCACCGGCAGGTGCGTCTTGATGATCCGCGACGGACGCTCGGCGCCAATCAGCGGCGCCTGCTGGACCGACACGCTTTTCCGTCCCTCGAGCCACGGCGACACCGCGTACATCGCAACCCCGCTTTCGACGAGGTTACCGCGACCGCGATTCAGTATCTCATAGACGACATGCTGCATCCACGTGGTGCCGCACTTCATCTGCGTGACGACGAAGACATCATCCGCCGACGGCTGGTACAACTCCGCGCGCTGGAAGCTCTCTTCGCTGCAGCTCCCCGTGGGGCCGGACACGCCCTTGTACTGGATGCGGGCGCGCTGGAAATCGAGCTTGGCCATGCGGCCATTGAGCCACAACATCGGCGCCAGCATGGTTGCGTGAAGGGCGAGGTTCTTCTTGAAGCGCTCGCGCTCCTGCGGTGAGCGGCCGTAATACTTCAGCCCAACCGTCTGGTCATCTCCCCACTTCATTACTGTCGCCAGGTAGACCCCCATAACGACATAAAGCGCGACGAGGCCAAGCGGAATCCAGACGAACCAGGACACGGATTAATTCGAGGGGCGATGGTGGACAGTTACGTCAAAAAGCATTCGCTGACGCTGAGTGACCAATGTAGTGGGCCGCAGCGTGCTCACCATGACCCACCAGCCCACTCGCGTCACTCCTCGTCGCCAAACGGACCAGACTGTCTACTGAACCTGGACTGAACCCACCATTCCGGAGGTAAAGCTCGTGGAGTGGAGGGTGCAGCGGTATCGAACGGTCGTAGGGCAAGGAACGATAGCAGATCCGTAGTCCAATCAGACTGCGCGCCGCGAGGACACCCCGCTACCGAACCGTCTCCCAGAACGCTATTCGCTCTTTGCGGAAGTTTCCCTACATTCTGGGTCCCGCCACACCCGCTTCCCCGAGGTGCAGATGCGAAAGGCCCGCTTCCTGTTCGGCGCGATCTCGATCGCTGCCGTCACACCCGTCCTCCTGTATGCACAAGCAGCCGCGGAGGTACCTGTTTCCGCGTCGGACAAGACTGCGACGCCCCATCCCATTGGGCCTGCCGATATCAAGGCATGGAACACCATCCGGCAGACAGCGTTGTCGAGCGACGGCAAGTGGTTCGCGTACGTCATCGGCCCGGTGGAATCAAACCTGACGCTGATTGTGCGAAGCACGGCGGAAGGCGCCACGGAATCACGGATTCCAGTCGGCGAGAACGGCGGTTCAATCGTGATTTCCGGCGATTCGAAGTGGCTCGGCTACATCGTGGCGCCGCCGCGAGTGGATTCGTCGGCGCGCGGTCGCGGAGCAGGGCGCGGCGCAGCGGGTGCCAACGCCCGCGGCGGCGGCGATGGGGGAAGTGGAACCAACGTGGCGGGCCAGCCATCGGACAGCACGCGCCGGCAGCCGGCGAACAAGTTCGTCCTGATGAACCTGGCGAGTGGTGAGAAGACCGAATTCGATCGTATTCGCCGCTTCCAGTTCAACGGCGACACGGCGACGTGGGTCGCGCTCGTAGGCTACCCGCCCGTGGCCGCCGGGAACACCACGACCGGAACCGCGGCTGGGCGAGCCGGAGGGCCCGCGGGCCCGCCAGCGGCGACCGGCGCGGTCGGTGGAGCGAGCGTCATCCTGTACAGCATCGAGAGCGGCGAGCGGTTCAACATGGGACCGGTCGGCGAATTCGCGTTCGACGAGTCGGGCAACTGGCTCGCGTATACGATGGAAACGTCGGACCAGGTCGGAAATGGCGTGCAGCTCCGCAACATGAAGACGAGCGTGGCGCGTTCGCTCGACAGCGAGCAGATGATCTACCGGCACCTGGCCTGGACCGACAGCTCGCGTGCGTTAGGCGTGATGCGGGGAAAGATCGACGAAGTCCGCCGGGACACGACGTTCACCCTGGTGGCGTTCTCCCAGTTCGGTCCGAGCGGGCCAGCGAAGCGGCTCACGTTTGATCCGACCGGGCGGCAGGACTTCCCCAGGGACTGGAAGCTCGCCTCGGACCGGGCTCCTCGTTATGCGACCGACCTGTCCGCCGTGTTTTTCGGCATCCGCGAGCGAACCAGGCCCGTCGCGGGACAGGTCGCTGGTCGCGGCGGCGCTGGCGCGGCGATCCAGTCCGGCGCACCGGGCGCCGGTGGCACGATCAACCAGGCGCCCGGTCGGGCAGGCGGGGCGAACGACGAGGTGTCACTCATTCTCTGGCACAAGAACGATCCACGCCTGCAGTCCCAGCAGATCGTGCAGGAGCAGGCGGACCGGAGCTTCAACTACCTCTCCCAGTACCGCTTCACCGAAGATCGCTTCATGCAACTGGTCGCCGATTCCATGCGGTCGCTCACGATCACACCGGGTGACAAGTACGCCTATGGCACGGACAACCGTGATTACATGCAGCAGGCGAGTTATAACGGCCGGAATTACATGGACGTGTATCGCGTCGACCTTTCAACCGGGAAGTCGACGTTGCAGATGAAGAAGAAGCCGGCGGTAGGCTCGATGATGGCATCGCCCGATGGTCGCAAGCTTCTCTACTGGGGCAAGGACGGCCACTACTGGGTGCTCGACCTTGCCACCGGCGACACGGTGAACATCACGCGTGGCCTGGCGACGTCCTTCGTGGACACGGAAGACGATCACAACAACCTCTTTCCACCCGCGATCCAGCCGCGCGGCTGGGCGAAGGACAATTCCGCGGTCCTGCTCTACGACAACTGGGATGTGTGGAAGGTGCCGGTGAACCCGCGTGATGGACACGCGGTCAACCTAACGGGCGATGGTCGGCGGACTCAGGTCCGGTACAACCGCACGTACGCCTTCGACGCGACCGGTGGTGACGGTGGTGGCGGCGGTGGCGGTCGCTTTGGCGGTCCAGGCGGAAGCATCGACCTCAGCAAGCCGCTCTACTTCGGGACGTACGGCGAGTGGACCAAGAAGGAAGGTCTTTCGCGTGTGGATCCCGGAAAACCGGGTGCTCAGGCACTCCTGATGGACACGGCGCGCATCAACATCACGAAGGCGCGCAAGGCCGACACCTACATCTACACGCGGCAGAACTTTGCCGAGTTCCCTGATTACCACGTGTACAAGGACGGCTTCAAGAGCGGTTATCGGCTTACCGACGTAAACCCGCAGATGAAGGACGTGGCCTGGTCGAGTGGAACGAGGCTGGTCGACTATCGCAGCGCCAAAGGTGACCGCTTGCAGGGCGCGCTGTACCTGCCCGCCAACTACCAGCCCGGAAAGAAGTATCCGATGCTGGTAACGATTTACGAGCGACGCTCGCAGAACATGCGTTCGTTCGTTTCGCCGACGGACACGCGCGCGCCGGATCCCTCGCTCTATACGAGCCGCGGGTACGCAGTATTCGATCCGGACATTGTGTATCGCGTCAACGATCCGGGAATGTCGGCGGTGTGGTCGGTGATACCGGCGGTGAAGGCCGCGATTGCGACGGGCATCGTGGATGCCTCGAAGGTCGGGCTGTGGGGTCACTCATGGGGTGGTTACCAAACCGCTTTCCTCGTGACGCAGACCAACATCTTCAAGGCGGCGATCGCCGGCGCGCCGCTCACCGACCTGGTGAGCATGTACAGCTCGGTCTACTGGAACACCGGCGGGACGAACCAGGCGATCTTCGAGTCGAGCCAGGGACGGTTCACCGGCAACTTCATCGACAACTACGACGCCTATATCCGGAACTCACCGGCGTTCCACGCGAAGAACGTGACGACACCGCTGATCATCCTGCATAACGACAAGGACGGCGCGGTGGATTTCAACCAGGGCATCACGTACTTCAATACGCTACGGCAACTGGGGAAGGACGTGATCCTGCTGGAGTACCAGGGGGAGAATCACGGTCTGGCGCGGCCGGCGAACCAGCGGGACTACGCGGGCCGGATGGCGGAGTGGTTTGACTATCACCTGACCGGTGCCCCGCCGGCTGACTGGATCATCAAGGGCGTGCCGAGGATCAAGATGGCTGAACACCTGGCGTCGCGAAAAGACTCCGTCGCCAGGGTGATAATTCCGTAAGCCTGGCAAGCGGAGATGGGATGTGGGACGTGGGAAAATGCTTACGATCAGATCCGAATTGATCGGATGGGCAGTTCCCTCCCACATCCCATCTCCCACATCCACCGTCTACTCAGCTCGAAGCGCTACAAGTGGATCGACCCTTGTCGCGCGCCTGGCTGGAACGAGACACGCCGCCAGTCCGGCCACGGCGAGCACCGCCACAACCGACGCGAAGATCGCGGGATCGCGTGGCTGCACGTCGAACAGAATGACCGTCATGAGCTGCGCCACGCCGGCGGCGAGCGCGAGCCCAAGGGTGAGCCCGATGCCAATCTGCCACGCCCCCTGGCTGAAGATCAGGCGCACCACGTCGCGGCCCTGCGCGCCTAACGCCATGCGGATGCCGACCTCCCGGATGCGACGGCTCACGGCGAACGACATCACCGCATAGAGGCCCACCGATGCCAGGAACAGCGCGATGAACCCGAAGATCATGAACATCGTGCCGAAGACACGGATGAACCACGTCGGCCGCGCAAACGCCTCTTCCATCGAATAGACGAAATAGATCGGGATGTCCGGGTTGAGCGACGCCACCGCTTGCCGCACCTGCGCCGTGATCGCCAGTGGATTCCCGGTCGTCTGCACGGCCAGGCTGGTGAAGCTCGAATGGCGCTGCGCCAATGGCACGTAATACTGCGGCCGTCGCGGCTCATCGGTGTCGCCGCTGTAGGGCGTCGGCAACACACCGACAATCGTCATCCATGGCTGCGTGCTCGTGCGCCCGCCGTTCCGGATCCGTCGCCCGATGGGATCCTTCCCCGCGAGATACTTGTCCGCAAACGCCTGGTTGATGACAGCGACCGGAAACCCGGCCTCCCGGTCCGTGGCGTCGATCAGGCGCCCCTTCGAGGCTTTCATTTCGAAGGTCTCGAAAAAGCCTGGCGAGACGGAGATCCATGAAGAGTTCGGGACGTCGCGATCCTCGTTGTAGGTCACACCCTCGACCGTGAAGCTGCCGCCGTTCCCGCCCACCGCTGGCAGCCCGCTCGCGAGGGCTGCCTGACGAGCGCCCGGGATTTGCAACAAGCGCTCGCGCAGCTGCTCGTGGAAGCGTTTCTGCATCGCGGTGTCGGTGTACGTCGCCGGGAAGCCAACGCGCGCCGTGAAGATGTCCTTCGTGCGGAACCCGGGGTCCATCGTGCGCAGCTTCGTCACCGACTTGATCATCAGGCCCGAGGCCACGAGCAACCCGCACGACAGCGCGATCTCGAACACCACCAGTGCCTTGCTCATCTTGCCGATCTTCATGCTCGACGAGCCGCGCGTTTCGTCCTTGAGGATCTCGTTCAGGTCCGCGCGTGACGACTGGTACGCGGGGATGATCCCCGAGAACATGGTCGCGACCAGGGACAGCAGGACGACAAACAGCAGCACCGGCGGATGCAGCGCGATGTCGATGTAGAACGGTGGCTGCGAATCGACGATCGAGCGGTTGAAGAGCTGTATCCCCACCCACGCCACGGCGGTGCCGAACACGCCGCCCGCCAGCGACAGCGCGAACGCCTCTGTGAGGAACTGGCGAACCACGGCGCCTCGCGTCGCGCCGAGTGCGGTGCGAATGCCGATGTCTTTCGATTTGTGTGCCGCGCGGTCCAGCAGCAGGTTTGCCACGTTCGCGCATGCAATCAGCAGCACGAAGAAGACCGCACCCAGCATGGTGTACAGCAGCTGCCTGGGCTCCGGACCCATGTCGGCGTCGACGAAGCCAAGCACCGAGGCGCCGATGTGTTCGTTGGTCTCCTTGTACTCCGCCGCCAGTCGCTGAGCGATGGCGTTCACGTCGGCGGACGCGGCCTCCATGGTAACGCCGTCCTTGAGGCGGGCGACGACCGTCATCCAGTTGCCTTCACCCCGTTTCGTCGCCACGGGGTCGAGCTGCAACGGCAACCAGAGCGCTGCGTCGTTGGGGAAACGGAAGCCCTCGGGCATGACGCCGATGATCGTGTATGGCACTCCATTTGCCCTGAGCGCTTTCCCGACAATTGCCGAGTCACCCCCAAACCGCCGCTGCCAGATGCCGTAACCCAGCACGACGACTTGTGGCCCGCCCGGGGCGTCTTCACCGGCCTGGAAATACCGGCCCAGCAGCGGCCGCACCCTCGTTAGGTCGAATGCCGATGCCGTGACCCAGGCGCCGGCAAAGCGCTCTGCCTCCACCTCCCCGCTGACGTTCACCGTCCCGCCGTAATACGCCGCGAACGACGACATCGTCTTCTGTTGCTCGCGGTAGTCCGCGAAATCGGTGATGGGCGTGCCCATTCCATCGCCGCCAGTCACCGGGTTGTGCCGCTCCATCTGTACAATGCGGTCACCTTCGTCGAACGGCAGGCCCTTCATCATGGCGCCGTAGATGATCGAGAACATCACCGTGGTCAGCCCTATCCCGAGCGTGAGGGCCAAGGTGGCAACGAACGCCAGTCCGGGCGCCTTGGCGAGGGAGCGAATGCCGTAACGGACGTCGCGAAGCAGTGCAGACATGCTGAGTGCTGGGTGCAGGGGTGGTGACC
>DATMBT010000592.1:0-4109 GCA_035559475.1 Gemmatimonadaceae bacterium | reverse complement strand
CTGCGCCTGCACGCAGGATCCCAGACCGTCGAGGGGCTCACCACGCACCTCGGCATCGCCGCCGAAGTATCGGCACAGGTCGCACGGCTGGTCTCAGCGCATCAGGACGTGGAACGAGCGCTCCGATTCCCATCCGAACCGGTGGTGACGCCAGCGTGACTGGTGACTGGTGACTCGTGACTCGGCACTGCAGTGCGATGACACGAGTCACGAGTCACGAGTCACGAGTCACGAGTCACGAGTCACCAGTCACGCGTCCCGCTTCGCCGGCGGCAACCAATGCCGGATCTCGTTGCCGAGTCCTCGCAACTGGTCTTCCACGACCCGCGCGTTCGTGCGCTCGCGGAACAACTCGTCGGTGATCACCATGGCCGCCAGGATCGCCGCCTTGTGCGTCTCCATCAGCGCGTTCGCGCCTAACACCTTGCGGATCTCGCGGTCGAGATAGGCCGCGACCGCAACAGTGTGGTCGGCCGCGCCGTCGCTGCGGATCGTGTACTCTTCGCCAACGATGTTGACCTTGGCGACCTGACGTTTGTCGCTCATCGGCCACCTCGCGCGCTGCGATTGCCCGGTTTCTCACCGCGGGACTCGCCATTCCCCACCACCGCCGTCACCGGGCGCTCGGCCTGTTGCCGGAGAAAGCGAACCTGCGACAGGATCGCCCGCGTCTGCTCAGTGGCAAAGTCGAGCCGCGCGCGCAGTTCGGCGTTTTCCTTTTCCAGTTCCACCACGCGCTGCTCCGCAAAAAGGTCGCCGCTACGGCTCGCAGACTCGAAACCCCGCAGCGTCGCCTCGGCCTGCATGGCGCGCTTGCGGAACGTGGCCAGTTCCTCGCCCAGGTGATGGACGAGTTGCGACAGTTGGTTCAGCGGGTGTGACTCAGGCAGTGATTCGCGGTCGGACACCGAGCTCACTCTCCAGGCTCCGGAGGATTTTCTGACGACGTCCCTCGATCTCCTTGTCGCGTAGAGTGCGCACCGGGTCCCTGAAGGTCAACCGCCAGCCGAGACTTCGCACGCCGGCAGGCAATTCCCCACCCCGATATTCGTCGAAAAGCACCACGCGTTCGAGAATATCCCCGCCCGAGGCCCGCAAAACGCGCTCCACGTCAGCCGCCGCCGTACCGTCCGGTACCAGCAGCGCGAGGTCAACTTCCGACGCCGGTGTCGTTGGCAGCGGGCGGTAATGGGGCGATGGCCGGTGGCGCGGTTCCTGCCGGACTTCGTGCGCGTGCGCTCCCCTGGCCGCCACGAAGCCGTTAGGCATCGGGTCGAGCGTCAGTTCCACGCCAAACGCCTCCGAGGCCCACGCCGGCCGGTCCAGCACCAGCGGCCCCGCGCGCCCCACCCGGCGTCGGGCCGTCCCGACCAGGATCACCCACGAGCGACCATCTTCCGTTTGCTCGAGCGCCACGACCTCGGACGGAAACGCGAGTTCCGCGATCCTCAGCCCAAGTCCCTTGGCATCCCACGCGTCGAACGACGGCGGGTTCGGTTCGGAGAAGTGCGGTGGGCGACGCCGACCCATGATCAGCGCGCCCACACGCACCGCCTCGAGCGGCAGTCCATCGGGACGCGGCGTAAACGCCGACCCGATCTCGAACAGGCGAACGTCACCCTGCATGCGGTTCAGGTTGTACTCTGCCCGCCTGGCCAGCGTCTCGAGCAGCGATCGCCGCAGGTGAGGCTCGTCTTCGGCCAGCGGGTTGGCGACGCGCACGTGCGTCTCATCGCTGCCCCGCACGAACGGCAGCGGCCGGACTTCCGCCAGGCCCTCACCCACGAGCGCATCACGCACGCGCCTGGCGGTCACGTGGACGTGATGATCGGGAACGGTCCCCGGCCGGAACGGACTCACGCGATCGGACAAAATGTCGTATCCGCGCAGGCGTGCGATTTCTTCCACCAGGTCCACGTCACGCCAGACGTCGCGACGCCAGGTCGGCGGCGTGACGCGCAGGTGGCCATCGGCACCGGCCTGCACTGCGAACCCGACGGATGTCAGCAACCGCTTCATCTCGTCAGCCGGGACGCCGTCGCCTAACAAGCGCTCGGCGCGCGCGGGGCGCAGGTCGACGCTCGCGGGACGTGCAGGCTCGCGACCCACCATGATGGGCGCTCCGTCCACCGCCCCCCCGGCCAGCTTCACGATCAGGCCCGCCGTCAGTTCCAGCAGCGGAGCCGTTGCGGCGGCGTCCACGCCCCGTTCGAACCGGTAACTCGCATCGGTCGAGAGGCCCAGCCCGCGACGCGACACGCGAATGCGCGAGGGATCGAAGCAGGCGACTTCGAGCAGCAGGTCGGTCGTTGCATCAGTGACTTCGGAATCGCGCCCGCCCATCACACCGCCGATGGCGATTGAATCTCTCGCGTCCGCGATCATCGTCACGCGTTCATCGAGGGCACGGTCCACGCCGTCCAGCGTCACCAGGTGTTCACCGCCCCGCGCGCGACGAACCACCACCGTGCTCTCGGCGATCTTGCCGAGGTCGAATGCGTGCATCGGCTGGCCGTAGCCGTGCAGCATGTAGTTCGTGGCGTCCACGATATTCGAAATCGACCGCAGGCCGATCGACTCGAGGCGCCTGACGAGCCAGTCCGGACTTGGCCCAACGCGAACGCCGCGGATAACGACTCCCAGGTACAATGGGCAGCCTTCGGCGTCTTCCAGCCGGATGGTGACCCCGCCACTCGAGGCCTCGCGATCGTCCCGAACCGGCGCCGGCAACGGCAGCCCGGGCAGGTCCTGCAACTCGTCAGGCAGGTCCGCGGCCACACCCGTCAGGGCCGCCACCTCGCGCGCGATGCCGGCGTGGGACAGCAGGTCAGGGCGGTTCGGCAGGACGTCGATGTTGAACCGGACGTCGGCGACATCGACGGCCTGCAGGAACGGTGTCCCCGGCGCCGCCTCGATGTTGAGCGCCATGATACCCGCGTGATCGGCGCCAAGCCCGAGTTCACGCGCCGAGCACAACATCCCGTTGGAGACTTCACCACGGATCTTCCGCTTCTCGAGCTTCACGCCCCCCGGCAGCGTGGTGCCGGCGCGCGCGAACGGATACAGCGTCCCCACGATCACGACCGGAGCGCCGCATACGACGTCGAGCAATTCACCGCTGCCGTCGTCCACCTTCGTCACCCATAGCGAATCCGCGTTAGGGTGGCGGGCGGCCTGCATCACGCGCCCGATGACAACGTCGCGGAGGTCGTCCCGCAACCGTTCGATGGCGTCCACCGTCGCGACGTGTGCCGAGATGAGGTCGCGCAGCTGTTCGGCGCTCTGTCCGTGCGGAACGATCGAGCGCAGCCACTCGTGCGAGATCAGCATGCGCCGAGCTGCTCCAGGAAGCGAACGTCGGAATCGTAGAGCAGCCTGATGTCCGGAATGCCGTACCGCGACATGGCGATGCGGCCCGGGCCCATGCCGAACGCCCAGCCTGAATACCGTTCGCTATCCAGCCCCGCCGACTCGAGCACCGCCGGGTGCACCAGGCCGCAGCCCATGATCTCGAGCCAGCGCGGTCCCTTCCCGTCGTCGAGGTCCACTTCGACTTCCATCTGTGCCGAGGGTTCCGTGAACGGGAAATACGACGGCCCGAAGCGCGTCTTCGTTGTCGCTCCGTAGAAGCGGCGCGCGAACAGTGACAAGGTGGCCTTCAGGTCCGCGAACGAGATCCCTTCGTCGATCGCCAGTCCCTCGAGCTGAGAGAACACCGGGGCGTGCGTGGCGTCGAAGAAGTCGCGACGATAGACATTGCCCGGCGCGAGGATCCGGATGGGCGGCGCGTACGCCTGCATGGTCCGCACCTGCACCGGCGACGTGTGCGTGCGCAGCACTCGCCCTTCCCCCAGGTACAGCGTGTCGTGCATGTCCATCGCCGGGTGGTCGGGCGGGAAGTTGAGCGCGCCGAAGTTGTACCACTCGTGCTCCGCCTCCGGGCCTAACGCGACAGTGAAGCCCAGCTCGCGGAAGATGGCCTCGATCTCGTCGATGACGATCGACACCGGGTGTCGCGAGCCGCGCCATGACATCCGTGCCGGCATCGTGGGGTCGGAAAGTTGCTGAGCGCTGGATGCCGACAGCTGCTTGCGCGCTTCTTCCAGGGC
>DATMBT010000591.1:0-3125 GCA_035559475.1 Gemmatimonadaceae bacterium | reverse complement strand
TGTGATGTTCGCGCCCAGCCAAGCCGGACGTACGAGGACGCTGCGTCGTACGCCGCGGACCTGGAGCAGCTCGCTCACCCCGTGAGGTTGCAGCTGCTCGACGTGCTCGCTCGCAACGAAGGTCGCGTGTGCGTCTGCGACCTCGAGGCGTCCGTGCCGGTGAAGCAGCCAACCGTGTCCCACCACCTGCGCATCCTGCGCGAGGCGGGACTGGTGGAAAGCGAAAAGGTCGGGCAGTGGGTCTACTACCGGATCCGGCGGGATGCTGCGCGCGCCCTGCGCGATCGCGTGCAGCAGGTGCTGCGAGCCCTTGCCTGACGAGACATCAGGTCAGAGCTCAGAGGTCAGAGATCAGACGGAAACACGAATTCACCGTGGGAGTCGTATGCAGAATCTCAGGACGAAGGACGACCGACATTTGCCACGTCACCTGCGTGATGCGAACACCAATGCGCCGATAGCGACTCGTGGTGCTGCGAATCCATCGCTTGCGCCAACGGTGTTCTGTCCTCCGAGGAACGTTGAGCAGTGCGTTCGTGAGCATCGCCAGCAGGGAAGGGCGTCATGACTGCGCCGTTCTCCATCCGCGCTGCCACGCAGGGGGATCTTGGCGCGGTCGAGTCAGCCCTGCGCCACTCCGACCTTCCGCTCGACGGGCTCGACGACCAGTTCGGCGACGGGTACGCCGTTGCGGAGTCCGATGGCCAGCTCATTGGAGTAGAGGGGATCGAGGTCTACGGGAACGACGGCCTGCTTCGGTCTGCCGCTGTGGTTTCCGGTTGGCGCGGCAAGGGCGTGGGCGACGCGCTGACCAGGGATCGTATCGAATGGGCGCGGCAACGCGGGCTGCGCTCGTTGTACCTGCTCACCACCACCGCGGGTGACTACTTCCCGAGATTCGGGTTCACTCGCGCCGATCGCGAAACCGCGCCTGACGCGGTGCGGCGGTCGAAAGAGTTCAGCGAAGCTTGTCCATCCACGGCGCTCTTCATGACGCTGCCGTTACACGGAGAACAACGACCATGAGCAACACTGGGCGGGGCTGTTGCGGCCCCGAGTGCTGTGGTGACGAACCAGTCGCCACGCTTGAACGTACGACGATCGCGAGACCACCGGTCGCCCCCGTAGCGACTGTGCCTGACGAGCGTGACGCGCTTCGCGACGAAGTGCGTTCGAAGTACGGCGCCGCGGCGCGCCGTGCCGCCGCCGGCGAAACGGCTACCTGTGGCTGCGGTACCTCGTGCGATGCCAAGGGCTCGGAATGGGACCCGATCACGTCGAATCTCTATGAAGCCGGCCAGACCGCCGGTATCCCGGCCGAAGCACTCCTGGCTTCGTTAGGGTGCGGAAACCCGACCGCGCTGGCGTCACTCGCTCCGGGCGAGACGGTGCTCGACCTGGGCTCCGGCGGTGGCATCGACGTCCTGCTGTCGGCGCAGCGTGTCGGGCCCACCGGCAAGGCGTATGGCCTGGACATGACGGACGACATGCTCGCCCTGGCCCGCGAGAACAAGCGGAAGTCCGGCCTGACGAACGTCGAGTTCCTGCGCGGTGAGATCGAGGACATCCCGCTGCCGTCGGAGAGCGTGGACGTCATCATCTCGAACTGCGTGATCAACCTGTCGGCCGACAAGTCGCGCGTGATCCGCGAGGCGCATCGCGTGCTCAATCCCGGCGGACGATTCGCGGTATCAGATGTCGTGCTGCGCGGCGAGTTGCCGGAACCGGTCCTGAAAAGCGTGGGACTGTGGACGGGCTGTGTCTCGGGCGCGCTGCACGAGGACGAATACCGGCGCCTGCTCCTCGCCGCCGGATTCACCGATGTCTCGATTGAGCCGACGCGCGTCTACAGTAACGAGGATGTGAAGGCGCTGCTCGACTCGGCCGGGCTCACCGATAATGGCCTGGCGGGTGCCGTCGAGGGGAAGGTCATGAGCGCGTTCGTGAGGGCAGTGAAATAACAGGGTCGAGGGTCGAGGGTTGAGCGTCGAGGAGGTGTTGCTCGCAAGTCTCGCCGTTGTTCTCGACCCTCGACCCTCGACCCTCGACCCTCGACCCTATGCGGAGCATTGCCCTGATCTCCGACATACACGCCAACCTCCCGGCACTTGACGCCGTCCTGAGGGACATCGAGAGCCGGGAGGTTGACGGTTTGTACCATCTCGGCGACCTGGTGGGGTACGCGCCATGGCCTAACGAGGTCGTCTCCCTGCTGTCCGCACGCGGCATCACAGGGGTGTCCGGCAACTACGACTCGACCGTGGGCAACGAGTACAAGCACTGTGGCTGCCGGTACGAAGATCCGCGCCAGGAGGAATTGTCGCACCTGAGCTTTGGATGGACCGTGCGGGCCAGTTCGGCGGAGACAAAAGCTGCGTTGCGCGCACTGCCGTTCCGTATTGACCTCCGTCCGCTTGGCAGTCATTCCGCCGGCCCGACGGTTGTGCTGGTGCACGGAACGCCGACCCTGAACACGGTCTACTGGACCGAAGACCGGCCGGACGACTTCTGCCGGAAGATGGCGTCGATTGCGGGGTTGAAGATGGGTGATGTCATCGCCTTTGGTCACACGCACCTGCCGTGGCATCGCGTCGTGGACGGCATTCACTTCGTGAACACCGGCAGTGTCGGGCGACCGAAGGACGGCGATCCGCGCGCTGGCTACACACTGCTCGCCATCGACGCCGAAGATCCGGTCCACGTGGAGCACATCAGGGTCGAATACGACGTGGCGCGTTCCAGCGTGGCGATTCGGGAAAGCGATCTCCCGAACGAGTTCGCCCGGTACCTGGAAACCGGCGGCAGGCAACTGGATTGACGTCAGGACTTCAGGGTTTTCGCTCCAGGCTCCAGAATTGACTGCCGAGATCCGTCCCAGTCCCCGCCTCCCGTCCCCCAGTGCGCGTCCTGTTGCAGCGCGTCTCCCGCGCGGAAGTACGTATTCGAGAGCACAGTGTCGAGCGCGTCGCCGGTCAGATAGGCCGTGGCTTCGTCGTGCTGGTCGGTTTCACCACGACCGACAACGAGTCGCAAGTTGAGTGGATGGCCGAAAAGGTCGCCGGCCTGCGCGTCTTTGCGGACGCTGAGGACAAGATGAACCTCGCCCTGGCCGACGTGGGCGGGTC
>DATMBT010000590.1:0-4113 GCA_035559475.1 Gemmatimonadaceae bacterium | reverse complement strand
GGCCTCGACCTGCCGGCGCTCGGCTACAAGTGCAAGGATGGCATCCCCAGCGCGAAGGCAGTGCATTACGTCATTACCCGAACAGGCATGAATCCTCGTTAGGTAGAAGCACCTTTGTGTAGTCTTCCGCCAACGCGCTCCATGTCCGAGCGGAGGGAACGATGAAGCAGACCGCGATGTCTCGTTTTGCGATCCAGAATTGGGAAGAGAAGGCCTACAGTGAGGGCGACAACCTGCCCAAACTGGCTCGAGCCAGCGTCACCAAGGCATTCACCGGCGACCTGGAAGGCGAGGGGCGGGTTGAATACCTCATGATGTATCGAAGCGATGGCTCGGCGAGTTTTGTCGGCTTCGAACGAGTCGTTGGCAGAATTGGTGGCAAGGCCGGCACGTTTGTGCTCCAGAGGACCGGAGTGTTCGAAAGCGGCCAGGCGAAGGAGACCTACGTGGTCGTTCCGGGCTCAGGAACGGGTGACCTGAGTGGCCTGACGGGCGACGGTCATTCCGAGGTAGGACACGGCATGGAACATCCGTTCGAGTTGCATTACGAGCTTGATTAATCGAGGATTCTTGTGATGCAATGGTCGAATTGGCACGTGCGCTGGTACGGCGCGGCGAGCGTTGTCATCCTGCTGGCATGGTCATGGCCTTCACGCGATCGCCGATTCACTTCGCCCCAGGGTACGCAAGAGTGGCATCTGGTCGAGCATTGGCCCGCTCTCGCGCCTGGCGTCAAGCTGGGCCAGGTATCGGGTGTCGGCATCGACACGTCCGGACATGTGATGGTATTCCATCGCGCGGGTGGAACGTTTGACCGCGCGGCGACGCAAGTGCGTCCGACGGCGACCGTGTTTGAGCTCGATCCCGTCAGCGGTGCGCTGATCAACTCCTGGGGGGCGGATCGTTTCGTGCTGCCTCACAGTTTGACCGTCGATCGCTCCAATAACGTCTGGCTGACCGACGACATTCTCCAACAGGTCATGAAGTTCTCGCACGACGGTCAACTACTCCTTACCGTCGGAACATCGCGTAAGGCAGGTTGGGACTCCACTCATTTCAATGAGCCGACTGATGTCGCCGTTGCTGCCGACGGCTCATTCTTTGTCAGCGACGGATACCAGAATTCCCGCGTCGCACACTTCGATGCCAAGGGGCGGTTCCTGAACGAGTGGGGCACCAAGGGTGGCAATCAGGGCCAGTTTCAGATCCCGCACGGTGTCATCATTGGTGCCGACGGCAACGTCATTGTCTCGGATCGCGAAAACCGGCGCGTCCAGGTGTTCAGCAAATCGGGAGCCGTTCGCACCACGTGGCCGACTTCGGATTCGGCTGGTCGCGTCTTTGACGTTGCGATATCGGCCCGTGGCTACATGTACGTGGGCATGCGAAACTCGACGACCATGGCTGAAATCAGGATCCTGGATCGGAATTGGCGTGACGTTGGGAGCATTCGAGCCGACACCAGTGTGCTGGTGGTGCCGCACCAGATCGCCGTCCAGGGAGATACCGCGCTCTATATCGCGGACACCAATGGACAGCGGATTCTCAAGTACGTGAGGCGTTGATATGGCGCCGGCAGCCTAACGAACGTTGAACGACTATTTCGGCTTAATCACCGGATTGGCATCGAAGCGACTCACGAAAGAGCCGACCAGTCGCGCCGCGGAGACGTAGAACGCCGGCATCAATCGGTCGGGGTGGTCGCCCGCCCGGTGGTAGTCGGGGTGATCCTCTTCGCCGAAGTAGATGAAGGGGATCCCCTTTCTATGGAACGCACCCTGGTCCGATTGATTCGTCCAGTCGTCGCGTCCGGCTTCGCCGTCGTGGCCGCTGATCAACGTGATCGGGGCCGGCGCGCACGCGACCGCCGCGTTCACGAGCGGCGCCAGGTGCGGATACTTCGTTGGCCCCGACGCGTACAGCTCGTTTTTGGCGTTGCGTCCGATCATGTCCATGTTGACGTCGATCAGCACCTGCTCGACCGGCACCGGCATCGAGTCCACCCACACCCGGCTTCCCGCGTCCCCGGACTCCTCGGCGTCAAACGCCGCAAAGATGATCGAGTGCTGCGGCTTCGCGGCCGAGAAGTGCCTGGCGAGTTGGAGGAGCGCCGCGGTCCCTGAGGCGTTGTCGTCAGCGCCGTTACAGATCGAGTCGGCGCCCGTCGCCCGGCAGGAGCCGTCGCCGGTGACTCCGATGTGATCGAAGTGCGCCGAAACAACGATGTACTGGTCGGGAAAGCGGGATCCCTTGATCACCCCAATGACGTTCGTTCCCACAATTGGCTGTGGACGGCGCGTTGACGTGATCGTGAACGGCGCGAGTCGCCCACGACCAACGACGGCGAGTCCGAGCGCGTCGAAACGTGCGGCGATGAAGTCGCGTGCCTTGGCGTTCTCTGGCGTCCCGGTCCGCCGGCCGCGCATCGAGTCGGCGGCGAGTCGAAAGACGTCGTTCATCAGCGCGGCGGAATCGAGCGCGGGAAGGGGCGGGCACCCCGTCTTGGGTGACGCGAGTGTCGCCTGGCCACTTGCGCAAGCCGCCGCGGCAATGAGGGAGACGAATCCGAGGTGCGGGAGAAGCGTCGCCATGCGTTGAAGTATAATGGTCATACACTCCATCACTCCTGCCATGTCTCCGCTGGCGTATTCCCTCTCGCGTTCAGGACTGCGCACGGGCCTCGTAGCTCTCCTGCTGACGGTGATCGCCTGCGGCGGGGACGACTGCATCATTCCTCCATGTTTTCCGGGGCTTGCGATCGAGGTGACGGTGACGGTCGAACCCAGCGGGGCGCCCGCCACGGGCGCATCCTTTACGGTGACGGGCGCAGTAACGGGCGGAGGCCCCTGCGACGATGCAACGTGCGAAGTCCTGGGCGGTGCGGGCACCTACGACCTGGACATCAGCGCACCAGGCTACCAGACGGTCCATCAACGCGTCGTGGTGTCCGGGACCGACACGGAGTGTGGCTGCCCGACCGTCAGGACCCAACGCCTAACGGTCGCACTCCCCAGCGCCGGATGATTGTTATCGTAACCCGGCGTTAACGGCGCCCGCGGACTTCGGGGGGACAGAAGTCGCAGTGACGGGGTAACGCCCGGAATCCCTGGAGCGTGACACGAGGCGACAGGAACCCTGGACGGACCGGTTCCTCGCGCGTCAGGTCGGTGCTGAGGTACTTCTTGTTCGAGTCGGGGAACAGTGTCACCACGACCGCATCGGGGCCCATTCGTTGCTGCACCATGAGCGCTCCCAGGAAGTTCGCGCCGGACGAGATCCCCACTGCCAGGCCTAACGCCGATGCCAGCTGCTGCGACATGCAGATCGCGTCACCGTCATCGACCGCGACGACGCCGTCGAGCGTCGCGAGATCGACGATCGGCGGAATGAATTCGTCCGAGATCCCCTGGATGCGATGCTTCCCGACCTTGTATCCGGTGGTGAGCGTCGGCGAGTTGGCGGGTTCCAGCGGATGCAGCCTCACCGTCGGTACCTTGTTGCGCAGGTACCGTCCGGCTCCCATGATCGTGCCACCGGTGCCTACGCCGGCGATGAGCGCGTCCGGCACCAGTCCCGACGTGTGCAGCTGGGTGAGGATTTCCGGTCCCGTCGTCCATTCGTGTGCTTTGCTGTTGTCGGCGTTGGAGAACTGGCGCGGCAGGAACGCACCGTCGGTGCGCGAAGCGTAATCCTCAGCCATGGCGATCGACCCGAGGAATCCACCTTCGTCCCGCGACACGAGGTGCACCTCGGCGCCGAACGAGCGGATGAGGGCAATGCGCTCGTGCGACATCCAGTCGGGAATGAAGATCGCCACCGGATGTCCAAGCGCCCTGCCTAACGCCGCGAATGAGATGCCGGTGTTGCCGCTTGTCGCCTCCACGATGGGAGCGCCGGGGCGCAGTGCACCTGACTGGTAAGCGCACTTCAGGATGTGCAACGCCATCCGGTCCTTCACGCTGCCGGTCCAGTTCATCGATTCAAGCTTGGCGTACACCGTTCGCGGCGCGCCGTCGACATCGCAATCCACGGCGAGCATCGGCGTGTTGCCGATGAGACGCGCGAACCCGTCGAGGCGCGCAGCAATGTCCTGTTGTGCCGGACCGCCTTTGG
>DATMBT010000589.1:0-8961 GCA_035559475.1 Gemmatimonadaceae bacterium | reverse complement strand
GTCAGGACGGAGCTCGAGGAAGAAACGAGCCCCGAGATGTTCAAGACGCTGTGGCCCCTGACGAAGGGCCGTCGCCTGACGAAAAAGCGGCATCGCGTTCCGCAGGGTGACTTCACCTGGGAGATTGACGAATTCACGGATCGCGATCTGGTGCTGGCCGAGATCGAATTGCCTTCAGCGGATACGCAGGTCGAGCTACCCGACTGGCTCAAGCCGTGGGTGGATCGCGAGGTCACGGGCGAGGTGGCGTTTCTGAACTCGACGCTCGCGAAGTGAATCGGGAATCGGGAATCGGGAATCCGGAATCGGGAATCGGGAATCGGGAATCGTGAACTGAAGCCTGAAGCCTGGGCTAAAACGCCTCGCGGATCCCGATACTGATCGAAAACGTGCCTCGGCCGAATCCAAGGTCGCCGCGCGCCACCGTGCGATCCTTCGGGACCAGCAGGAGTCGTCCACCCACACCTGCTGTCGGGTACCACCGCCCGCCCGCGAGTCCGGCCAGCGATGGACCCACAGCGCCCGCTCCCGCGAACGCGACGAGTCCGATGCGACGCCAGTAGCCCGATCGTACCTCCGCCTGCGCCGTCACGGCGTGCTGGTCCCGGTAGCGCCCGCGGGCGTACCCTCGCATGGCGGTGTCCGCGCCGATCATCGGCATGAGGTCGAACGGCGCGGTGCCGGCCATGCCGTCGTACTGGAACTGGAATGCCGCGGAGTGCACCGTGCCTAACGGGCGATAGTGGCGGGCGTCCAGCGTCAGGCGCTGGTAGTTGAAGTCAGACCCGAGCGACGTGGACGCGAAGGACGGGATCACCCGGGCAAAGCTGCCGGAGCGCGGAGCCACCAGGTTGTCGCGGGAGTCGATCACCACCCCCAGCTCGGGCGCCAGCACCGTGCTGCCTGACGAGCCCGGGATCGTACCCTGCTCCAGTACGCCGCCCGGCTCATTCTCCAGTGAACGCGAGTGAATGAATCGGGCGCCGGCGTGAAGGTAGGTGGAGCGACGAACCAGCTGCTCCAGGAAGGCCTGCCCCGACGTCACTCCGTTGCTGTACCACTCTTCGGCGCTGTCCGGTGTTGCCGAGCCGATGCCGAAGAACTGCAGGGGATATGAGATGTACTCACCGCGGGCACGCCATCGGGCCGAGTTCCCCGCAGACCAGCGGTCCAGTTGCACGACCACCTTGCTGTGTCCCTTGGTGGTGTGCGCGGCATACAACGAGATCGTGGACACGCGGGTGATTGCCTGGCCGCCGACGAGAAACCCGACGAGACCGGTGACACCGTACTGCACTCCCGTCATCTCGGAATAACTGATGACGGGAAGGACGGTGACGCTTCGCCTGGGCGCGGAGTCTGCCGCAGCCGTGTCCTGGACAAGGGAGGCGGCCAACAACACGCCGGCAACAGGGAGCACGGATCGAGTATCGCCCCATCAACGAGGCTCCGGCAATGGGTGTATCCGGCTGGAATTGCCGAGGATTGTGGCTACGTTGCTCCGACCCCGGGCCACTTGCCTTCAGCAGCTCGTCGCTGATCGCTACTCGCTGTCCTTTACATGCACATCTTCGTCGTCACGAACGATTTCCCGCCCCGCATTGGCGGCATCAACTATTACGTCGACCAGATCATGCGTCGCTTCCCACCGGGAAGTGTCACCATTTTCTCGTCGAGTTTTGCGGGCTGGCAGGCGTTCGACCGGGCGTACCCGCACGACGTGATCCGGCTCGAGACGGAGATGATGTTGCCGTCGCCGTCGGTGCGACGCCGGCTGCACGATGAACTGCGCGCGCGAAAGCCCGATGTCGTCCTGTTCGGCGCCACCTGGCCACTCGGCCACATGGGTCCGGCGATCAAGCGGAAGCTCGGGATCCCGTTTGCCGGGTTCACCCACGGCCTCGAGCTCACGGGCACGCTGGTTCCCGGGCTGCTCCGCCACATTGGTCGCGATGCCGCGCTGCTCACGGCGGCCTCGAAGTGGGCGCGCCGGGAGCTGGAGAAATCGTTCGGCTGGGAAGGCCGGATGGAGGTGCTGCCGTCGGGCATCGATACGCAGGATTTCCGCCCGGATGTCAGCGATGCCGTGGTGCGCGAGCGTCACGCGTTAGGCAGCGCGCCGGTGGTCTGCTGCGTGTCCCGGCTCGTGGCGCGGAAGGGACAGGACCTGCTCATCCGCGCGCTGCCGGCCGTGGCCCGCGCCGTCCCCGACGTCAAGCTGCTGATCGTGGGCATCGGGCCCTACGAGGCCGCGTTGCGGAAGCTGGCCGTGGAGACCGGCGTGGCCGATCGCGTGGTGTTCACCGGCGCCGCGCCGTACGCGGAACTGCCGGCCTATTTCCGCGCCGGCGACGTCTTCGCCATGCCGTGCCGGGTGCGCTGGTTCGGGTTCGACGTCGAGGCGTTAGGCGCCGTGTTCCTGCAGGGGGCGGCAGTGGGGCGCCCGGTCATTGCGGGGGATTCCGGCGGCGCCCCCGAGACGGTGATACCGGGAAAGACGGGGCTGGTCGTGGATCCCACGCGCCCGGAGCCGCTGGCCGAGGCGATCACGTCGCTCCTCACCGACCGTGCCCGCGCCGAGGCAATGGGCAAGGCCGGCGCCGAGTGGGTTCACACCGAGTGGACCTGGGACCGCATGACCGCGCATCTCGACCAGGCGCTGAAACGAGTGCTGAACAGCTGATCGCTGATCCCTATTCGCTTCCCTCGACCCTCGACCCTCGACCCTCGACCCGCTGGTTCACCACGTCCCGATACACCTTCACCAGGCGATCCGTCACCGTGTCCCACGCGAACTCGTGCGCCCGTTGCGCCCCCTGAGCGCCTAACGATTTCGCCAGCGCCGGGTCATCGAGCACCCGGCAGACCGCCGCCACCAGGGCGTCCGGGTCACCCGGCGGCACCAGCACCGCCTCCTTGCCGTTCCGCGCCACGTCGCGGTAGCCGGCGATGTCGCTCGCCACGATCGGAAGCCCGGCGGCCATCGCCTCGGCCAGCACGATGCCGAAGCTCTCGCCACCGGTCGCCGGCCCGAGATAGAGGTTTGCGGCGCGGAGGTATCCGGCGAGCCGGTCGTCGTCCACGCGACCGAGCATCTCCACCCGCGCCCGGATGGCGGGCGGGAGCTCATCCACGGCGTCACGCTCACTGCCGTCGCCCACCACGAGCAGGCGCAGGTCCGGATACCGTTCCGCCAGGCGGGCGAACGCCGCCACCGCCACCGGGAATCCCTTTCGCTCCTCGAGCCGGCCCACGAACAGCAGGTGTCGGCCATCGGGCAACACGGCCGGCTTCGCGCCCGCGAACCGATCCACGTCAACGCCGTTAGGCACGATGAGCAGTTCGCCGTCACCCATGCGTGAGGTCACGCTGTGGCGAGCCGCGTCCGACACGGCGATCCGCCGCGCCAGCCGGTTCCACACCGGTCGCACCATCGGTGCCGCCAGCTTGAACCAGAGGCTGCTCACCCGCTCGCGGCCCACGTTCGAGTGGAACGTCGCGACCACCGGCGCGTTCGCGTTCAGCACGGCGTGCATCGATGCGCTGGGCACGAGTGGTTCGTGCACGTGGATCACGTCCGGGCGGGCCTCCCGCAGCGCGCGCGCCACCACCGTGGCGACCTGCGGGCCGAAACTGATCCGTGCCACCGAGCCGTTGCCGCGAACGGGAATCGCGCGTCCCACGATCCACACGTCGTCGCGCTTGCCGGTGTGTCGCCCCGGCGCCAGGATGCGCACCTCATGCCCGCGTTCACGCAGGTGCGCGGATAACTCGCGTACGTGCACCTGGACGCCACCAGGTACGTCCCAGCTGTACGGGCACACCTGCACGATCCGCAGCGACTTCTCCGGTTTCATGTCACGGATGACCGGCGCGCCGCAACCCGACCTGTGTTGATGCCGCCAGCAGCGTGCCCGTAATCACCAGCAGGCCGGAGACGAACATCGCGACGGCGTAAGGCGTTCGCGCAACCGCCTGCAGGAGCGCGATCCCCGTGCCGACCATGGTATTGAACCCGATGAACGCTGCGCCGAGCACCGTGTCGCGCGTGGAGAAGACCAGGCCGCGTGAGGTACGCGGCGCCCATTCGTGCAGCAACGTGTCCATCGAGACCATCACCGGCGCGAGCACAGCGCCCCCCACAAACGCGATTGGAAGGAAGATCGCGTAGCTGAACCAGATACTTCCGCCGAGCATGAGCATGCCCATCAGCAGACAGCCGATCACCATCATCCAACGCTTGTCCCAGCGAGATCCAACGGTCCCAACCAGAAGAGAGCCCACAATCATCCCGCCGGCGAGAATGCCGCCCAGGAAGCCAACGCCCCTGGCGCCGGCGCCAAGCACCGCGATCGAGGCGGCGGTCATGATGTTGAAGATCGCACCGGCCAGGCCGCCGAGGACGACCACCATCAGGAACACAAATCGCAGCCCATGATGTGACTTGATCAGCTTGAACGTCGTGCGCATGTCGCTGGTCAGGTGCTGAACCTCGCGCCGCACCACCTCTGCTGATTCCGCGATCGGGTGATGTACTTCGTTGCGTTTCGCGGCCGCATGGCTCAACAACGAGATCCCTACCAGTGTCAGCACCGACAGCAGGTACGCCAGCGAATCGATGTAGAAGCCCGCTTCCCATCCTTCCCAGCCGATTCTATGCCAGATGTTCCATCCAACCAGCAGGCCGCCACCGACCATACCGGTCACGGTTGCCACGCGACCGATGCTCGTCAGTGCGGCGTTGGCCGGAAGCAACTCTTCCTCAGTAACGAGGTCCGGGATGACCGACATTTTCGCGGCGTTGAAGAACACTCCGAACACGCCCACAAAGAACGCCACGACGTACACCGGCCAGATGTAACCGAGCGAGTGATAGAGCCACGGGATGAACACCACGATGATCGCCCGCATCAGGTGGCAGGCGATCATGGTGAATTGCTTATTCCAACGGTCGACAAGCGCGCCTACGATCGGGGCGAGCAGTGTGGGGAGCAGCGTCACCACGCCAATCTTGCTGACTTCGACGCCGGTCGTCGCGGCTGCGGCGGCCGCAGCGACGAGCGCGATGAGGGCCATGTTGTGCAGGCGATCACCGAGCTGCGCCACCGTCTGCCCGATGACCAGCAGCGTGAACTTGGGTCGCGCGAGGACGGACGCGATGCTGCCGGGCGCCGGCTTGGCTACCGGTGCGGATACGTCAGGAGGGTTCACGCGTGATCCAGTTGGGTTGGAAGACGAACCATTGGTCAGGATAACGGCGAACCATCTCACTCATCCGATCTACCACACATTTCATGAGACGGTCCCGCTCCGCCTCGCCGCGCCCCTCGGGAATCAGCGGAGGGTCGAACGACATCACGTATCGCGCTCCCTTGCCGCTGTTAGGCGTGGCGAACGCGGTCATGAGCGCCGCGCCGGTGCCCTGCGCAAAGACGGCCGGCCCCACGGGAATCGGCCGGATTCCCCCGGCGAACGGTAACTCGACTGCGCCACGTGCATTGCCGACGGCTCGGTCTGCGACCAGCGCGAGAATGTGACCCTGTCCCAGGATTCGATAGGCAGCGCGAAGGCCGTCTTTCATGTTCACGAGGTGCACTCCGGTCGCTGCCCGATACAACGCGAGCGCTTCGAGGACCTCCGGATCGAGGTTCTCCACCATGCCGTGGATCTCGTAGCCTCGCGTGGCAAGGCACGCCGCGGCCAGCTCATACGCTCCGAGGTGCATGGTCGCGACGACGAGTCCACGACCTCGCGCCAGCGCCGCGTCCACATGCTCCAGGCCCCGGATCTCGAACAGCGAGTGCAGGTCCTCGGTCTTCATGCTCGGCAAACGAAACTGGTCAACGGCTGTGACCGCGAGATTCCGGAATGTTCGTCGCGCGAGGCGACGGCGCTCCGCGTGTGACCGGTCTGCCGCCGTGTGTGAGAGGTTCTCGAGCAGGATGCGCCGTCGATCACCCTGAACCATCCACGCCACTGTTCCCGCGAGGGCGGCAAACGCGCGCACCACCGGCGCCGGGATGACGCGCAGCAATCGGATCGCCGCGCGAATGACCTTCGGATTCGGGATCAATGCGCGACGGGCAGGCGAGAAAGGCGACGGGCGACGGTCCGGGGCCAGCAGGGGATCTGATCCCTGGCCCTGCGACCATCGCCCATCGCCTTACCGATGTCGTTCTGCCCGTCTCGTGACTTCATTGGCCCGATCCCTACGGAGGTCGGGCCAAACTTACGTCACCGCCCGGGAAGGCGGTGACCCTCGTCGGGAATCAGGGAGTCGTAGGAGCGGCCGGAATCGGGCCGCAGTAGATCGAACCCTGCTCGCGAGGTGCCGCCTCGACGCCCATGGCTACCGTGCACTGACGACCAGGCACGTTGGAGTGCGTTGCCACCGCCGTGTATCCGCCAGCAAGGCCCTGGCTCGAGATCTGGATGCTGACATTGGTCGTCTGCCGAACGCCCAGCGATGCCGTGTCGGCTACATACTGGTGATGCTCCGCCCAGTACTCCTCCTGGGCGATCCGGAGATTGCCAAGGTCCGACTGCATGGCCGCGATATTCGCTCGCGTCTTGTATTCGCCGAACCGCGGCACCGCGATAGCAGCAAGCGCCGCGATGAAGAGCATGACGGTCATCAGTTCGATCATCGTGAATCCTTTCCTTCGCCTCATCTCACCCGTCCAGGTTGGTGTTCTGGCGGCGGCAATAAGCACAACGGGTGCCAATCCGTAAGTCGTTGCTATTACAGGACTTGACTACCGTCACGCTATGAGACGAAATGCGCACGCTATGGGACACGTGCCACATGTGTCCTGGGGTGCAAGTCCTTCCGGCCGTAGCGGTTAGGCTGAATCGCCGGACCGGCCGTTGAGGCGGTCTTGCATGGTTCCGGAGCGCGCTACCAGGAAGGGTCATGAAGCGCCTGGACAAGGCCATCAGGAAGGTCACGAAACCCCCTGGGGGGATTCCACGTTGTATGCAAGCGCCTACTTTCATCGTGACCCTTAAGGTGTGCCAATGACTTCAACAGCCGTACTGGTAAGTCGACAACGCCTTCTCGAAGCCGCGATGCGCGTCTTCGCGGAGTCGGGATTTCGCGGCGCAACGACCCGGCGAATCGCCGAAGCCGCGGGCGTCAACGAGGTCACGCTGTTCCGACAGTTCAAGTCGAAGACGGCGCTGATCAACGAGGCGGCCGAGTTGTATGCCCGGAGGCGATCGGAGGAAGCACTGCCGCAGCAGCCGGTGTCGCCGCTGCATGAACTGTCGGAGTGGTGCACGGCACACCTGGTCCTGTTGCAGGACAGCCGTGAGCTGATCCGGAAGTGCATGGCGGAGGTGGCCGCTCATCCCAACATCGCCGGATGTGTGCGACAGGGTCCGGACGTCGTGCATAAACAGCTGCTGGACTACACCGAGCGCCTCGTCAGGCAGCAGCGGCTGGCGGTGGCGCGCGATGACATGCGCGTGGCCTGCCTGATGTTGCAGGGGTCGTTGTTCGCCGACACGATGGGTCGGGACATCATGCCCGACCTCTACCCGCGTTCCCTCACGCGCGCCGGGGCTGACTACGCCCGGAACTTCCTCCGGATGCTCGGCGCCGATCCCGTATCACCGGGCACGCCGTCGTCCGACGGGTCGCCCGCGAAACGTTCCAACGGCGCCCGGAACGGCGCCGGATCAACCCGTCGCAATGGGCAGGCCCGCAAGCCTCGTCCGCCCCGTGGAACCTAACGAGACCATCTCAATGAAACGACTCTTCCTCATCCTGGGCCTGGTCGTCGCCCTCCCTGCGGTTGCCGCCGGCCAGCAGGGGCGACAGCTCTCCCTCGACGAAGCGCTGCGTCTCGCCGGATCGCAAAGCGAGGCGATCCGCATCGCACAGGCCGGTGTGCTGCGCGCCGACGGACAGAAGATGGTGGCCCGCAGCCAGTCCATGCCGCAGTTCGGCCTGAGCTTCGCGTACACCCGTACGCTGGCATCGCAATTCCAGGCGTTATCAGATGCCGGCGCACCAGGGCCGCCGCCGGGCACGCCGCCGGTTCCGCCCGCTGATGGCACCATCTATTACCAGCCGTGCTCGCGCTACCTTGCCCCGGCCGGGTCGCCCGATGCGCAGCGGCTCGCCGGCGTCGAGACTGCCGCGAAATGCAGCGCCGGCAGTGGGCTCGGCATCGATTTCAGCAGCGTCGGCTTTGGGTCCGAAAACCAGTACAACTTCGGGCTCCAGGGCACGTGGGACATTTATTCGGGTGGTCGCAATCGTGCGGCCGGTCGTGCCGCTGACGCCGTACGCACCGCCGCTGAGATCGAGCTCGCCTCCCAAACGGCCCGGCTCACGCTGGACATCACCGAGGCGTATTTCGACGCGGTGCTCGCCGACCGCCTGGTCGCAATCGCCGAATCATCACTCGTGCTGACCCAGAACGTGCTCGGACAAACGCGCCTCGCGCGACAGGTCGGGAACCAATCCGAGTTTGACCTGCTTCGCGCCCAGGTGACACATGACAACCAGATGCCGGCCGTGCTGCAGCGACGAACGGATCGCGAGCTCGCGTACGCGCGCCTGAAGCAGATGCTCAACCTGCCCGGGAACGAGCAGGTTGTCCTGAGCACCGGGTTGGGGAATGAGGCCGCCCTGGCGGAGTTGGCACGCTCGACCGTCGTTGCTGCGCCGACACCGTCTTCGGACACCAGTTCCGTTGAGCGTGCCCCCGTGAGACAGCAGGCCGAAGCGCTACGCGCGCAGCAGGAGCAACTGCGGATCGCCAAGTCCCAGTGGATTCCGACGTTCACGCTGTCGACGCAGTACGGCCGGCTCAGCTTCCCGGCGTCAGGCGTTCCGGACTTCAACAACCTGCTCACGAACTGGACCCTCAACCTGACCGCGACGCTGCCGCTGTACACTGGGGGGCGCATCAGGGGCAACGCGATGGCGGCAGAAGCGTCGGTGCGCGAGGC
>DATMBT010000588.1:0-6699 GCA_035559475.1 Gemmatimonadaceae bacterium | reverse complement strand
GTCCTGAAGCCCGAGCTCGCGGCCGTGTTAGGCGCCGAGCGGTTCGTGATGGAGATCAAGACCACGGCGTCGTTGCAGCATCCGCACATCCTCCCGCTCTTTGATTCGGGAACGGCCGACGGGTTCCTGTTCTACGTCATGCCCTACATCCAGGGCGAGACGATCCGGGAGAAGCTGAACCGCGAGACGCAATTCGGCGTGGACGAGGCGGTGCGCATTGCGCGGGAAGTCGCCGATGCGCTGGACTATGCGCATCGCCACGGGGTGATCCATCGCGACATCAAGCCGGAGAACATCCTGCTGCACGACGGGCGGCCGATGGTGATGGATTTCGGCATTGCTTTGGCCGTTAGTGCGGCTGCCGGCGGACGGATGACCGAAACGGGGCTCTCGTTAGGGACGCCGCACTACATGTCACCCGAGCAGGCGACGGCAGACAAGGACTTGTCGGCACGATCTGACGTCTACTCACTGGCGTCCGTGCTCTATGAGATGCTCGCCGGCAACCCGCCGCACATGGGAAACTCGGCGCAACAGATCATCATGAAGATCATCGCCGAGCCCGTACAACCCGTCTCGGCCTACCGAAAGTCGGTTCCGGCAAACGTCGCTGCTGCGGTTACGAAGGCCCTCGAGAAGCTTCCGGCTGACCGCTTTGAGAGCGCGAAATCCTTCAGCGATGCCCTGGCGAATGCCGCTTTCACCACGCCTGGCGCGGCATCAATCTCAGCGAGTCAGAACAGACCGTCGATTCCGCGCGTGCCTTGGAGCGTCGTGGCGCCATGGGCAATCGCAGTCGTCAGCATTCTCGCATCTGCCTGGTTGTGGCGGCAACGTGGAGAGTCGGAAGCACCGGCAATCCCTCTGGTGCTCGAGTTGCCCGCAGGTTCACCCGACCTCCTGCGATTCGCCGCTTCTGCCAACGGCACTCGCTTCGCGTTCACGGTGACTGACGGAATCGCGGTGCGTGATGCGAGTGAACGCGAATACCACCTGATTCCCGGCAGCGAGAACGGCGAGTCGCCAGCACTCTCATGGGACGGCGAGTGGGTTGCGTTCAACGTGCGCGGTCACCTGCGAAAGGCGCCCGTGCGGGGCGGCGCGGCAGTTCCCGCCGTGCTGGGCGACTCCATCCTGAGCGGGTTGGCTCAGTGGGGTCCCGGTGGGGAGCTCGCCTTCGAGGCGCGGCGAGAGCTCTACGTCATTCCGCCGGGATCCAATCTCGCGCGTGCCTTACCGAACGCGAAGGACCCGCAAGACATGCGATTCACGCCGGACGGTGCCGGCATCTTCTATACGGAGTTCCAGCGCGGCACCCGCGTTATGTATTACGACCTCAAACGGGACTCGGCCTACGCTGTGCTCGAGGACGCGACCGGCGCGCAGCTCCTGGACAACGGGCTACTCGTATACGCGCTGCCCGGTGGCGGCCTGTACGCCGCGCGATATGATCGCTCTACGCACACGGTTTCCGGCACCCCGGAACCGGTCGTGACAGACCTGCAACCAACGGCCGGCGTGTCGCCTTTCATGGTGACGACGAGCGGTACGTTGATCTATCGCTCGGGCGTCGAGGCCGTTTCCCGTCTGCTGCTTCGCGATTCCAAGGGTCGCGTGGACACGTTGCCTGTCGCGCCACAACGGTTTGCCTATGCGCGGTTTTCGCCGGACGGCGGCAAGATGGCCCTGACGATTGGCGGCACACGTACGGGAAGTCGCGTCACATCGATCTTCGATTTCTCCGCAGGCACGCTCGCTCAGTTCGCCACTGAAGGCGGCGGACACGCACCGATCTGGTCTCCCGACGGTCGATTCATGGCGTTTACGGCGGAAAACGCGCAGACCGATGCTGAAGACCTCTTCGTGCAGCCGGTTGATCGCAGCACGCCGCCGGTCCAGATGGGACGGTTGCCGAACGACCAGCACGCGAACGCGTGGCCGGTAGACTCCTTGCTGGTGTTCTCGCAGCAAAGTGCCCCGACCATCCTTGGCGCTCGCGCCACCAACGTGGGACTTGGCACACTGCCTAACGTTGCCATCGTGAACCCATCCCGGCCCGGCACCTCCCGCCCGTACCTGCAGGCCACCTGGTTCGAGAGCAGCGTCGCGGTGTCGCCCGATGGGCACTGGGCCGCCTACGCCTCGGGTGAGTCCGGCACTCAGGAAATCGTGGTGCGCGCGTTCCCGCGAACCGACGCCAGCGGCGTATTCAAGGTGTCGATTGGCGGCGGCATGAACCCGCGATGGTCGGGCGACGGGCACACGATCTACTACCAGTCCCTCGACCTCAAGTCGATCAGGAGTGTCCACGTCACGACCGGTGCGACATTCACGGCCACAGCCCCGGTCGAGGTCCTGGCGCTTCCCGGCCTGGGCGCCGCGTGGGACGTGAACCGGAACAGCGGGACGATTGTGGTGGCGCAGGCGATCAGTGACGCCGCTTCAAAGGTCATGGTGATCCAGAACTGGCTTGCCGACTTCGAGCAGCGGCGCAAGTGAGCCGCCTGAGCGAAGCACTTGCTGATCGCTATCGCATCGAGCGCGAGCTTGGCGCGGGCGGAATGGCGACCGTCTATCTCGCCGAGGACCTGAAGCACGACCGCAAGGTCGCGATCAAGGTCCTCAAGCCCGAGCTGGCCGCCGTGTTAGGCGCCGAGCGGTTCGTGGTGGAGATCAAGACCACGGCGTCGTTGCAGCATCCGCATATTCTGCCGCTGTTCGACAGCGGCACGGCGGATGGGTTCCTGTTCTATGTGATGCCCTACATCCAGGGCGAGACCATCCGGGAGAAGCTGAACCGCGAGACGCAGTTCGGCGTCGATGAGGCGGTGCGGATCGCGCGCGAGGTGGCCGACGCGCTCGACTACGCGCACCGGCACGGGGTGATCCATCGCGACATCAAGCCGGAGAACATCCTGCTGCACGACGGGCGGCCGATGGTGATGGACTTCGGCATCGCGCTGGCGGTGAGCGCCGCAGCCGGCGGTCGGATGACCGAGACGGGGCTCTCGTTAGGGACGCCGCATTACATGTCACCCGAGCAGGCCACGGCGGAGAAGGACATCTCCGCACGCTCCGACATGTACTCGCTCGGCAGTGTCCTGTATGAAATGCTCACCGGGCAACCACCGCACGTGGGCGGGTCGGCGCAGCAGATCATCATGAAGATCATCACCACGCCCGCCGAGCCGGTGACGGTGCACCGGAAGTCGGTGCCACCTAACGTGGCGGCGGCGGTGGCCAAGGCGATCGAGAAGCTCCCCGCGGACCGCTTCGAGAGCGCGAAGGCGTTTGGCGACGCGCTGGCCAATCCGGGATACACGAGCACGTCCTTCGTGACCTCGGTTCCCATAGCCGGCCGTCGCGGCGTGCCGATACCGGTGTTCGGCGCCATGACTGCAGTCGCTGCCGCTGCGGTCCTCGCCGCGGTCTGGGGCTGGCAGCGCGAAACACCGGCGCCCGTGTCGATGCGCGTCGCCATCGCGCTGCCAGACTCGCAGGCGCTGGAGCCCACCGGTAACCTGGCGCGGGCGGCGATATCGCCCGACGGACGCACGCTGGTGTATGTCGGCGCCGGTGAGCACCCAGGGTCAGTTCGCCTCTGGGTCCGACCACTGGGCCAGTTGAAGGCAACGCCACTCCAACGCACCGAAGCGGCAGGGAATCCGTCGTTTTCCCCTGACGGCCGTTACATCGCGTTTGTCTCTGAAACTCCCCGTGGCCTCAAGACCGTTCCCGTGGATGGCGGTCCGGTGGTGGTGCTCGCGGATTCCGCGGTCGACCTGGGAGGCGTGAGCTGGTCCGACGACGGCTACATCTACTACGATGGAAAGCTCGAAGGCGACGGAATAGCCCGCGTGCGAGCGACCGGCGGCAAACCGGAGATCGTCACGGTTCCCGACCGTGAAGCGGGCGAACGATTTCATTCCAAGCCTTCGGCCTTGCCCGACGGACGCGGAGTGATCTTCACCCTGCAGCGAGCAACTGGCTCCGAAATCGCTGTCTTCGACGCGAGGACACGCAAGCACTCGGTGCTGGTTCGCGGGCAGATGGGCGTGTATGCGGCGTCGGGGCACCTGGTGTTTGTCACCATTGAAGGCACGATGATGGCGGCTCCCTTCGACCTCGACCGAATGACCATCAGCGGCGATGCCGTCGTCATTGCCGAGGGCGTGTCGGTGCCTGGGGCAAACACGCGCGGAATCACCGTCGCGATCTCGGACCGGGGCGTCATGACCTACATTGCCGGCGACCGCGCGAATCTCCAGCGCCAGCTGGTGTGGGTGTCACGTGAGGGGATCGTGACGCCACTGGACACGTCATGGACTACGCGCTTCACTGGTCGCCCAGCGCTTTCTCCGGACGCACGACGGGTCGCCATTACGGTTGCCGAGCGGGTCGGGACGAGTCAAGTCTGGATCAAGGAGCTTGACCGCGGTCCACAGGCAAAAGTCGAGGGAACAGGGACCTCCCCGACGTGGTCCCCTGACGGCCGTTTCATCGTGTTCTCCGGTCCGCAGGGAATGATGCGTGGGCCCGCTGACGGCAGCGCGCTCCCCACGCCGCTTCTGCCTAACGCCGGTCAGCTCAATACCTTCGGCCTGGAGTGGTCGCGCGACGGGAAGTGGCTGGTGTACGCGCGCTCGAACCAGGATCTCTTCGCGGTGAGGACAGACGGCGACACGACGGTGCACGAGCTGCTGGCCACCCGGTGGGTCGAACGGCAACCATCCTTGTCGCCGGACGGACGATGGCTTGCCTACATCTCCGACGAGACTGGCCGATACGAGGTGTACGTGCGTCCGTTTCCCGACACCAGGGTGACCAAGCGGCAGGTGTCACTGAACGGCGGCTTCGCTCCGCGCTGGTCGCGTGACGGGCGAGAGCTCTACTTCGTTGATGAGACGACGACGCTGTTTGCGGTGCCGATCTCTCCGGGACTCGTGTTCACTCCGGGCACCCCCCAGCGCTTGTTCAACGCATTCGCCTTCAACGCCCAGGGGGCTTCCTACGACGTGCATCCCGACGGGAAGCGATTCCTCATGACGCGCGCTGCCGGTGCAGTGGCGCTGCCGCGCGACGAACTCGTCGTCGTGCAGGATTTCTTCGAGGAGCTAACGGCGAAGGTGCCGCGGAAGTAGTCGTCGCTACGCTACAGAAACGTACACCGCGGGATTCTGCACGCGAGCAGCGTCCCGTGGTATTCCGCGCGCCAGGACTATTCCGATCCAGGCAAAGCACGGCTCTCGCGCGCCATCCTGTTCGGAGCGATCTTGGGTGCATGACGACTCCGGACCACTCCGGCACATGACCACAGTCACCGAACGTCTCTCCACAGCCCTCGCCGACCGCTATCGCATCGAGCGTGAGCTCGGGCAGGGCGGCATGGCGACCGTGTACCTGGCCGAGGACCTGAAGCACAAGCGAAAGGTTGCCGTCAAGGTACTGAAGCCGGAGCTGGCGGCCGTGTTAGGCGCCGACCGGTTTGTGCAGGAGATCACGACGACGGCGAGTCTGCAGCACCCGCACATCCTGCCGCTGTTCGATTCGGGGACCGCGGACGGGTTCCTCTACTACGTCATGCCCTTCATTGAAGGGGAAACGCTGCGGGACAAGCTCAATCGCGAGACGCAGCTCGGCGTGGACGAGGGCGTGCGGATTGCGCGTGAAGTGGCGGACGCGCTCGACTACGCGCACAGCAAGGGTGTCATCCACCGCGACATCAAGCCCGAAAACATCCTGATCCAGAACGGCCGGCCGATGGTGGCCGACTTCGGGATCGCACTCGCCGTCTCGGCGGCAGCCGGTGGACGGATGACGGAAACCGGGCTGTCGTTAGGGACGCCGCACTACATGTCGCCCGAGCAGGCGACGGCGGAGAAGGAGATCTCGGCCCGGTCGGATGTGTACAGCCTGGCCAGCGTGCTGTACGAGATGCTGGCGGGACAGCCTCCGCACAGCGGCGGCTCGGCGCAGCAGATCATCATGAAGATCATCGCCGAGCCGGTCGAGACGGTCACGCGTTATCGCAAGTCCGTGCCACCTAACGTGGCGGCGGCGCTGGCGAAGGCCCTCGAGAAACTGCCCGCCGACCGGTTCGACAGCGCGAAGGATTTCGGGGCCGCATTGGCGAGTCCGCATTACGGGGAGGGGACGACGGCGGTCGCCGGCACAACGCTGGTCAGGAGCTGGCGCTGGCCGCTCGCGGCGGGACTCGCGGCTGGTGTCATCACTGGCGTGACCGCCATGGTGCTCCTCGGCTCGGGAGACGCGAGCGACGCCAATGCCGTCTCCCTCGTGCAACGCACGTACGCCCGCGAAACCATCTACGCGGCACGGTGGGCCGCCGACGCGAAGACGATCCTCTACACTTCGGTTGAGGACGGAGTCCCGAGCGTGCGAATCATCCGCGCCGAGTATCCCGAGCCACAGCGCTTCGGACCCGATACTGCGCACCTGCTCGCGGTGTCCTCCACTAATGAAGTCGCGCTGCTCCTGCACCCGCGGTACAACAACCAACGCATCTTCACCGGCACGCTGGCGCGGTTGTCGATTGGTGGAGGCGCCCCGCGCGAGATCGTCGAGAATGTGCAGGAAGCGGATTGGTCGCCGGACGGATCGTCGCTCGCGATCACACGCAACGCGGGCGAGCACGACCAGCTCGAGTATCCGGTCGGAAAGGTGATCTACAGCAGTCCA
>DATMBT010000587.1:0-4569 GCA_035559475.1 Gemmatimonadaceae bacterium | reverse complement strand
GTCGCCCTTGGCACGCCGGCGTACATGGCGCCGGAACAGGCCAGTGCTGATCCGCTGACCGACCATCGCGCGGACATCTACGCATTCGGCGTGATGGCCTACGAGCTGATCACGGGGCAACCGCCATTTGCTGGACGGCCGCCCAGTGCGACGCTGGCTGCGCATGTGAAGGAAGAGCCCGAGCCCGTGGATCGCCGGCGCGACGCGCTCCCACCGGCGCTCGCGCAACTCGTTATGCGGTGCCTGGCCAAGCGGCCCGCCGACCGGCCGCAGAGCGCCGGCGACATAGTACGCACGCTGGAAAGCGTCGTTACCCCGGGTACTGGCTTGTCGCCAGCGACTCGGTCGTCAGAGGCGTCCGTTCCGTCTCGCGGGATCCGGGGTTGGCGTGTGCTGACAGGTTCGGCGCTGGCAGTACTGGTCCTTGCTGCGGGTGTCATCATGACACTGACTGCTGACCACACGTCAGCGAGTGCTGCGCCGATAAGGATCGCCGTGCTCCCGTGCACGAACATGAGCGGATCGCCGGAGGATGAGCCCTTCACCGACGGCATGACGTTCGAAGTCGCCGACCGACTCGGCGAGCTCTCCGGGTTCAGCGTCAAGTCGACAACTGTTGCGAAGGCCGCCGTCCGTGACTTGAAAGACGACCTGCGCGCCATCGGTCAGCGGCTCGGAGTCAGCTCGCTGCTCGAATGCCAGGTGCGCCACGACGGAAGCCGCATACGCATCAATGTCCGTCTCGTCAATGCCGACAGCGTTACGCAGCAATGGTCGAAACCGTACGTCGTGGATTTTAAGGACGTGTTCGCGATCCAGGACTCCATCGCCCGCGCCATCGCCGGCGCACTGCGCGTGAAACTCGGCAGTGGCGACGAGGCAAAGCTGGCACGGGTCGCTACGACTAGCCCCGAGGCGCACGCATTGTACCTGCAGGGCCTGCATCAGTGGAATCGTCGCACATACGAGAACATCCAGCAGGCCATGTCGCTTTTCGAACAGGCGATCGCGAAGGACCCGAACTACGCGAATGCACACGCCGGCCTGGCCATGGCCTACGGCGTCATCCCGAGCTACGCCGACGTCGACAACCGTGCGATGATCGCTGCTAGCGAGAAGGCGGCTATTCGCGCGCTGCAGCTTGACTCGACGTCCGCCGAGGCGCACACCGCCCTCGGCTGGGCGCACTTCAACATGTATCGAAATGCCAATGCTGAACGAGAGCTGAGGCACGCGATCGAACTGGATTCCACATTCGCCACCGCTCATCACTGGTTGGGCCTTCTCCTGGTGCGTGCCGGCCGGTTCGACGAAGCAATTGCCGAGGGGCAGAAGGCTCTCGAGCTCGATCCCACGGCTGGCGTGATTCACGCGTCACTCGCCATGGCCCTCACAGCGGCCCACCGATTCGCCGCGGCAGACTCCGTAACCCGTCTGCTACTCGACTTCCTCCCTGACTATGCCAACGCCTACCGCAATCAGGCCTTCACAGCGCTCGCGCAGCACCGGACCAAGGAAGCCGTTGTAGCTGCGACCAGGTATCTCGGACTTGCGGGAAGGGGGCAGTCCTTTTCAGTCGCGCTGCTTGGCGTTGCATTGGCTGCAAATGGGGAACGAGGCAAGGCCGAGGCATTGCTGGCCGAGCTTCTGGAGCGTTCGCGCCGTGAGCCCGTGAGCGCTGCCGGGATTGCGATGCTCTACGACGCCCTTGGAGACCGGACGCGCGGCGTCGAGTGGCTCGGTCGCGCTGTAGACCAGACCGTTCCGCTCCACAACTGGGCAAGGCAGTGGGCGTTTGACGGTCTCCGCGCGGATCCCGGTGGCGCAGCGATCTTCGCCAGGACTGAGTCGTGGAGCGATTCGATCCGCAGTCGATGAGTCGCCTTCTCCTCCTTCCCGAGGTATCAGCAGCGTGACGTCAATCGCGCAGCTCGCGACCGCGCTCGAGGGCCGCTACGCGATCGATCGTGAGATCGGGCGCGGCGGCATGGCGACGGTTTACCTCGCCCGCGACGTCCGCCACAATCGCAACGTCGCACTGAAAGTCCTCAATCCGGAGCTCGGCGCCGTCCTCGGCATCGAGCGGTTCCTGGCCGAGATCGAGGTGACGGCCAACCTGCAGCACCCGAACCTGCTCCCCCTGTTCGACTCGGGCGAGGCCAACGGGTTGCTGTATTACGTGATGCCCTTCGTCCAGGGCGAAAGCCTGCGCGCGCGGCTCGAGCGCGAGAAGCAACTCCCGGTCGACGAGGCGGTCCGCATAACGACGGCGATCGCCGGGGCGCTCGACTACGCGCACCGGCACAAGGTGATCCATCGGGACCTCAAGCCCGAGAACATCCTGATGCAGGAGGGGCAGCCGCTCATCGCCGACTTCGGGATCGCGTTGGCGGTGAGCAACGCCGGCGGCTCGCGCATTACGCAGACGGGGCTGAGCCTGGGCACACCGCAGTACATGAGCCCCGAGCAGGCGACCGGCGACCGTGTGGTGGACGGCCGCACCGACATCTATTCGTTAGGTGCCATCACCTACGAGATGCTGGTGGGCGATCCGCCGCACGCCGCGAGCACGTCACAGGCGATCATCGCCAAGGTCCTCACGGAGAGGCCGGCGAGCGTGCGCGTGGGGCGTCCCAGTGTCCCGCCTCACGTGGACGCGGCCATCGGCCGCTCGCTCGAAAAACTCGCGGCCGACCGGTTCGCGACGCCCCGGGAGTTCGCGGAAGCGCTCCAGGGGAAGGGAAGCGTCACCACCACCACGGCATACCAGCCGGTCGCGGCACCCCGGGTTTCACCGGTGCGGCAGTTCGTGCCATGGGTCCTGGTCGCGGCACTGGCCGTCGTGGCCGGGTGGCTGGCGCTCAAGCCGGCACCGGCGGTCGTCGAATCGCCGGTGATTCGCGCCAACCTCGACCTGCCGCCTAACGTCCGCGTCAACGACGTGCTGGCCGGCACGACCATCGCGGTGGCGCCGCACGGGGACATGATCGCGTTCACGTCGATCAGCGTGTCCGGGTTCCAGATGTTCCTGCGCCGCGTGAACGAGATCAGTGCGAGGCAGATCGGCGATGGGAACGTGGCGGGTCGCAACCTTGCCTTTTCGCCCGACGGCCACTTCCTGGCGTTCACCGAGGGCAATCTCCTCAAGAAGATCGCGGTGGACGGTGGACAGATCTCCACGCTCGGCACGACCGGAGGCTCGGTTCCTTACGGAATTTCATGGAGTGTGGCCGATACGATTTACATCGGCGGCTACAGCGGAATGTGGAAGGTCCCCGCCAATAGTGGTGATGCCATACCAGTGGGCGCCTCCGACTCGGCCACCGTCCGCACCGGCCGTCGCTGGCCGTATGTGCTCCCCGATGGCAAGGCCATCATCTACGCCAGCGGAAACAGTTCCGCCGCGGTCCCACGAATGTCGGTCCTGTCGATCGGGGCAGAAACGTTCAAGGAGTTCAGCCACGTCATGGCCGCTCCTCTTGGCCTGATCGACGACCAGTTCGTGTACGTTTCCCCGGCCGGTGGCTTGATGGCCGTGCGTTTTGACGCGAAGGCGCACGAGCCGATCGGGGAACCGGTGCAACTGGACGAGGGCGTGCTGGTGGACGCCACGTCAGGCGTCAAGGCGTCGCTGTCGAGTTCCGGCACGCTCGTATACCTCCGTGGGCGGGCGCAATTCCAGCCCGTGGTTGTCACCGCTGGAAGCGCACCGAAGTCACTCAATTCGGAGCCGCCGGGCTCGTACTCGACGCCGCGTTTTTCGCCGGACGGTCGCCGAGTGGCGATGGGCGTGACCACGGCGAACTCACAGGACATCTGGATCTACGACATCGACCGTAACACGTTCACTCGACTCACCACCGAAGGGGTGAACGTCAGGCCGGAGTGGACGCCCGACGGAAGACACGTCGTGTTCATTTCGCAACGCGCCGGCAAGGCCGGCATCTGGCGACAGCCGGTTGATGTGAGCGGACCCGCGGAAAAGCTTTTCGAAAGGGACCTGGAGCCGTTCGAGGCGCTGGTGTCCCCCGACTCGAAGTGGCTCATCATTCGCACCGCTCCGGGTGCCACGTTCTCGCGCGACATCCTTGCGATGCCGCTCACTGGTGACACCACACTGACGCCGCTCGTGACTGGGCAGTACACCGAGAGCCTTCCGCGCCTTTCACCGGATGGGAAATGGCTGGCGTACCAGTCGAACGAAACGACCAACTTCCAGATCTACGTCAGGCCGTTTCCCGGAGCAGGCGGGCGCGTTCCAGTGAGTGATCTTGGTGGCACTGAGCCGATCTGGGGGAAAGACGGCAAGTCGCTGTACTATCGCGGTCCTGTTGGCGAAGTCGTGAAGGTCGACGTCACGACGGGAGCGTCGTTCTCGATCGGGCAACGGCGGGTGATGTTAACCGGCGACTACCTCACGGACTCATCGCACCCGAACTGGGATGTGGACCTGAACGGCCGATTCCTGCTGCTTCGGCGCGCCGGCGCCGAGGCGCAGACGATCGTGGTACATAATTGGGTGCGCGAGCTCCGCGAGAAGACCGCGTCGCGGCGATAAAGCCGCGATGA
>DATMBT010000586.1:0-6149 GCA_035559475.1 Gemmatimonadaceae bacterium | reverse complement strand
GTTGTAGACCAACTGGACTTCACCGCTGCGCACCGACATCGGCTGCGCACCGTGCGCGACGTCGACGATGCTCAGGCGCCGGTGACCGAGTCCTATGCGGTCCCCCAGGAAGATGCCATCGCCGTCCGGGCCCCGGTGCGCGATGGCGTTGTTCATCCGTTCGATCAACCCTCGATCGAGCCGGCGGGTGGAGCCGTCAGGCAGGGCAACACCGCAAAAGCCGCACATCGTTCAGGCCCCTCCGTCGGCGCGCAGGTTCGCGCGGACCTGCGACGTGGGCGTCCACACCGACCAGCGGCCCCGCAGTCCGTTGGAGATGGCCACGACCGGAACCACCATGAGTCGAAGCGCCCATAACACCTGGTCTCGCGTGCGTCGGAACGCGGCCGGCGCGAACACGCGCGCCAGTACTGCCGCGGCGGCCAAGCCCACGACGACGAACATTGTCTCGAAGAGCGCGCGCGGAATCAGCCACACTGCCATCGCGATCGTGCCCAGTGCGAGCAGGAGCGGCGTCAACAAGCGAAGGACCTTGTGTATGAAAAAGTGCCCCCAGACCGGATTACTCCACGGAAACAGCGCGCCCGGCTCGACGACGCAGTACTGAATCAACCCGGTGAGCGTGCGAACACGCCGCGTGAATTGCTGTTCGCGCGAGAAGACGCGCGGATCGTACGCGACCGCATCGGAACAGAACCCGACTCGCGAATTCTGCCGGACGACGGACAATCCGGTGTAGAGGTCGTCGCAGATAAGGCCAGTGGGCAGCTCCCGCCAGAGGGCAGGGCGCATGGCGAGAATGGCGCCGGTTGCCGACACCACGCTACGCCCGGCGGCCTGGCCGGCCCGGATCATGGCTTCAAGGTCGGCATACGCGGACATGATACCGTCCGTGCGCGCGTGCGTGTATCGACCAGTAATCGCGCCGAAATCACCATCGCGGAGCGCGCTGACGAGGCGAGGAATGCTGCCAGGCGTGAACTCCTGCCCCACGTCAGCAAACACCAGTACGTCCGTGCTCCCGTCAGCAGCACGCACTCCGGCATTCAGCGCGGCTGCTTTCCCGCCAGGAGGGTCGCCGCTCACCACCTCCGCCATGCCCGCGAGCGAATCGCGATACGCTTCGAGGTCGTGGGTGGAGTTGGCGTCGACCGCGATCAGCACGCGGAGCAGAGTGGCCGGATACTCTGACAGGCGAAGGTTGCGGGCACGCGCGAGGGCGAAGGACGGATCGTCGCGCGTGGCCACGATGACGGTGACGCGCTCGCCAGCCTGGCCGTTTGGCGTTTGCGCGGCCCGCGGCGTGAACGACCTCAACCACATCGCAGCGGGGTACAGCACCCATGCGAGCGCAACGAGCCCGAACGAAGTCGCGGCGATGACAAACAGGGTCATCCGCCGGTACGCTGATCGTGAATTTCGGGCCTAACGACTCGATGCATGCGATCGGGAAAATCTACTGGAATATGCGCAGCATGTCGCGTGCCGGCTTGCGTGGACGGGCACGAGGGCGCCAGCGGGTTTGAGGCGTGGCATACGCAGCCGAAAGACGACCGAGATCCCGACGCCGTAAACTATTGTAAAAGAACGCCTTACAAGGTTGCATCAAAGACCTGAAGCGCCAGGTCTACCTTGCCGAACGGCGCAGACACCTGGACGCCATCTACGGTGTCCCGCACCTGGGCGAGCATTTCGCGGGCGATCGCGATTCCCTCGGCAACCGCGTGCTCGCGCGACTTGTCGTTCGCCTGCCGCATGCGTTGCAGCACGGACTCCGGAACCACCACACCCGGGACCTCGTTCGCGAGGAATTCCGCGTTACGGGCCGAAACCAGTGGCCAGATGCCGGCCACGACCGGAATGCGCACGCCGTCGATTTCGCGCAGGAAGCGCGCGAGCTGCGACACATCGAACACGGGTTGTGTTACGGCGAACTCGGCCCCCGCTTCGACCTTGTACATGAACCGCTTCAGCTCAACCGCGGGATCAATGGCGGCCGGGTTGCAGCCGACGCCGATCGCATAACGTGTGGGCTCGCCGATCGGGTTGCCGCCCGGATCGAGTCCGTGGTTCAGGTTGCGCACCAGGTTGGTGAGCCCGATGGAATCGATGTCGAAGACCGCGGTGGCATCCGGGTAGGGACCCATCTTCGGCGGGTCCCCGGTGATGAGCAGGATGTTGCGCAACCCGACCGCCGACGCGCCTAACAAGTCGCTGAGCATGCCAAGCAGGTTGCGGTCGCGGCAGCAGTAATGGGTGACCGTCTCGATTCCGACGCGCTGCTCGATGAGGAGACTGGTCATGAGCGCGCCCATGCGGCTCTGCGCGCGCGGCCCGTCAGGCACGTTGACCGCGTCGACGCCGGCGTCACGGAGCGCACACACATCAGCGAGCATCCGGTCCGCATTCACGCCCCGTGGCGGCACGATCTCGACGGACGTGACGAACTGTCTCGCCGCCAGCTTGCCGGCAAACTTCGACCGGGTCGCAAATGGGACGGGCTCAACGGCCTTCAACTCCTGCACCGCGATCCGCGACTCGTGACTCGTGGCAGACCCGGCGGCTGGTGACTCGGCCCGGGCCGCCGTGGACTTGTGGCGGCCGAGTCGCGGCGACAGCGGCCGGATGCCGTTGGCGATGGCGCGGATGTGATCCGGCGTCGTGCCGCAGCAGCCACCGACGATCTTCGCGCCGGCGTGGACGAGGTGGCGCGCGTACGTGGCCATGTATTCGGCGCTGGCCATGTACATCGCGCGCCCGCCGACGTCACGCGGCATTCCGGCGTTAGGCTGCGCGCTCAGCTTCCGCCGGGTGACGTGGACCATGCGCTCGATGCCCTCGAGGATCCCCTGGGGCCCGACCGAACAATTGAGGCCAATGACTTCCACGCCCAGCCCGTCCAGCCATGCGGCGACGTCTTCGGGTGAGGCCCCGAACGGCGTATGGCCGTCACTGCCGATGGTCATCTGGGCGACCACCGGCATGAGCGGGTCCACGTCGCGCGCCGCGCGCACGGCCTGGCCGATCTCCTCGAGGTCCCCGAAGGTCTCGATGATGAACAGGTCCGCGCCGCCTTCCTTGAGCGCCGCCATCTGTTCCGCGAACGCGCCGCGTGCCTCTTCATGGCTGGTGGGCCCGTAGGGCTCGAGGCGCACGCCTAACGGGCCGACCGCGCCGGCCACGAGGTGGTTGTCGCCGGCGACGTCGCGCGCCAGCCGCGCCGCCGCGCGGTTGAAGTCCCCCGTGTGCCCCTCGAGCCCGTATTGCGTGAGCTTCACGCGATTGGCGCCGAACGTGTTGGTCTCGAGCACCTCGGCGCCCGCGGCCGCGTATTCGGCGTGCACCGCGCGCACGAGGTCCGGGGCGCGGGTGTTCAGCTCGTCATAACACTGGTTGATGAAGACGCCGCGCGTGTACAGCATGGTTCCCATCGCGCCATCGAACACGACGACGCTCTCGGGATCGAGCAGGCGTTCCAGCAACGTGGCGCGAGTGGTCATCCGCGGGAATCGGGAATCGGGAATCGGGAATCGATGCCATTACCGCTGCCCGGTGCCCGCTGCCCCTCGCCGGCCTCTGGTCGCTGGCTTCTGGCCTCGGGCGTGCCCTCGCCCCGAATGGAGTAGTACTTCGCCTCGGGGTGGTGCACGATCATGGCCGCGGTGCTCTGCTCCGGCACGAGCTGGAAGGCGCTCGTCAGCGTCATCCCTAACGCATCGGTGGCCGGCAGCAGCTTGAACACGATCGTGTGGTCGTCCAGGTCGGGGCAGGCGCCATAGCCCCAGGAGTATCGCTTCCCGCGAATCCCCGGAATCCCCAGCTCGGCGCGAATGCGGCGATGCAGCCACTCGGCGACGGCTTCCGCCGCTTCGACCGCGATGCCGTGCACGAAATACGCTTCGGAGTATTCACCGGCGGCCTGGAGCTCGTCGAACCGCTTCGTCGCGGCGTCGCCAACGGTAACCAGCTGCAACGGCAAGACGTCGAGGTCACCCGAGTCCACGGAGCGGAAGTAGTCGGCGAGGCAGAGGCGATCGCGCCCCTCCTGCCTGGGGAATGTGAACCGTGCGAGTTCACGGCGCGCACCACCGTCGCTCTCGACTGCGGCGGGGTCGTACACGATCACGGCGTTCCCGTCGGACTGGACAGGGAAGTAGCCGTAGACCGCCTGTGGCTTGAGCCAGCCATTCCGCGACGCATCCTCGCGCAGGCGAGCGAGCGTCGGCTGGAAGACCTCTCGAACGCTGGTTTCCCATGCCTCGCCGGAACCCCGTCCGCCCCACTGCAGCCGGAACAACTCGTCCAGGTCGAGCCGGTCCAGTACCTCGTTGAGCGGAATGTCACGCAGCACGCGAACGCCCCAGGTCGGAGGCACGGGGATGGTGTTCGTGGCCGACACCGCGCTGCGTGACGTGTCGGCGGTTCCGCCCAGGGACTCCTTGCCGACGGCTGTGTGCAGAAAGACGTCGCGGCGCGCGTCGTCGACCAGCTTCTTCACCAGCGCTTCGCGGTTAGGCACGTCCATCAGCGCCTCGACCGTATCGAGACCCTCGAAGGCATCCTTGCAGTAGAACACGCCTGACGAGTACGCCCGTTCGCCTTCGACGAACATCGTGCGGCGGCCGAAGCGACGATTGATCGCCGCGCCGCCGATCAGGACCGGGATCTTCATCCCGCGCTTGTCGAGCTCCTGGACGCAGATGGGCATCTGCTTCGACGTGGACACGAGGAGCGCCGAGAGCCCGATGGCGTCGGCGTTCACCTCGATGGCCTTGTCGATGATGGTGTTCACCGGCACCTGCTTTCCGAGGTCGTACACGGTGTATCCGTTGTTGGAAAGAATCGTGTTGACCAGCGACTTGCCGATGTCGTGGACGTCGCCGTAAACGGTGGCGAGTACGACGCGGCCCTTGGTGTAGCCCTCGGTGCGCTCGAGGAACTGCTCCAGGTGCTTCACGGCTTTCTTCATCACTTCGGCCGACTGCAGCACGAACGGCAGGATCAACTCACCGGCGCCGAACTTGTCGCCAACTTCCTTCATCGCGGGCAGCAACACCTCGTTGAGCACACGAACCGGCTGCTCGCGAACACCGGCGACATCGAGGGCTTCTTCGATGCCGTCCTTCTTCCGGTGGACAATCATCCAGTGCACACGCTGGTCGGGCGAGAAACCCGCGGTCGGATCTTCCTTTGCGGTCTCCCCCGTCTCCCGTCCTCCGTCCGACGTCGTGAAGTGTTCGATGAAGCGCTGCAGCGCATCCGGGCGCTTGTTGAACACCAGGTCGTCCGCCAGTTCGCGCTCGTCAGGCGGGATTTCGGCATACGGGGTGACGTGTGCCGGATTGACAATCGCCGCGTCGAGTCCGGCCTGCACGCAATGGTGAAGGAAGACCGAGTTGAGCACTGCTCGCGCCCCCGGCTGCAAACCGAAGCTGACGTTGGAAACACCAAGGATCGTGAATACGCCTGGCAACTCGCGCTTGATGAGCCGGATGCCCTCGATCGTCTCGCGCGCCGAGTCGATCCACTCGGCGTCGCCCGTGGCGAGCGTGAACGTCAGGGCGTCGAAGACCAGGTCACCTGGCGTCAATCCGTATTCGTTGACGACGATGTCGTGGATCGCGCGCGCAATTTCGAGCTTGCGCTGACGCGTCTTTGCCATGCCGACTTCGTCGATCGTGAGAGCGACCAGTGCCGCACCATGTTTCTTCGCCAGCGGCACCACGGCGTCGATGCGCTTGCGGCCATTCTCCATATTGATGGAGTTGACGATCGCGCGTCCTGGTGCGCGCTCCAGCGCGGCTTCGATCACCGACGCCTCGGTGGAGTCGATCATCAGCGGTGACTCGACGCTCATCGACAGGAGCTTGACCACCTTGGCCATCTGGTCGGCTTCGTCGGCGCGCTCGGTCAGCGCTACGCACACGTCCAGGACGTGTGCGCCCGACTCTGCCTGCTCTCGCGCCACGTCGAGGATCCCGTCGTAGTCATCGGCCAGCAGGAGCCGCTTCACTTTCCGCGATCCCTGCGAGTTCACGCGTTCACCCACCAGCAGTGGCGGCGGATCCTGGTGCATGGTGATCGCCCGCATGGCGCTCGAGAGACGCGGCACGCTATGCCGCGTCTTTCGGGAATCGGGAATCGGGAAT
>DATMBT010000585.1:0-5780 GCA_035559475.1 Gemmatimonadaceae bacterium | reverse complement strand
GTCCGGGGGGCGACACACCCCGGTTGTCCGTGGTGATGCCGTGCTACAACGAGGAGGCTATTGTCGCCCAGACGGTGCGGCGACTCCTGCAGGAGTTTGAGCGCGCCGAAATCCCGGTCGAGATCATCACGGTCGACAACGGGTCCCGTGACGGCACGCTGGACATCCTCCACGGCCTGGCCGAACGGTACCCTGGAGCGGTTGTGGTAATCCGCGTGCTGGAAAACATCGGCTACGGGAACGGCGTGCTGAATGGCTTGCCGCACTGCAAGGCGCCCTGGGTTGGCATCATTCCCGCCGACGGCCAGGTAGACGCCTACGACGTTGTGCGCCTCTTCGAGGACACACTCGCGACGGGTGAGCCTGTGCTTGCGAAGGCACGCCGCCGGTTCCGAATGGACGGCCTCAATCGCAAGCTCGTCTCGATCTGCTATAACATTTTCTTCCGCGCGCTCTTTCCACGCATCGCATCCCTCGACATCAACGGCTTGCCGAAGATCATGCCGCGCGACGTCATCGAGCGGCTGCAGCTGACCAGTCGCCAGTGGCTGCTCGATCCGGAGATCATGATCCGCGCGCACCTGCTCGGGGTCCGTGTGCTCGAGTACAACGTGTTCGCCCGGATGCGTGGGAGCGGACTATCGCACGTTCGCGCGTCAACCGCGTGGGAATTCATGAAGGGTGTGCTGCGACTGCGGTTTTCGCCGGAGCTGCGCCAATGGCAGGCGGAGGTCGACCGTTCGCCGATTTCGCTCACGCCGTCCTCGGTCAGCGCGCGGAGAGCGCAGTGACCATGGCGTCCGGGTCAGCGCGGCCAGCGACAGGCGTTGCCAGCAAGGTCTACCACCGTCGTGAGACATGTCGGGCGTGCGGTAGCACGCAGCTCGAGCTTGTGCTCGCCCTTGGCGATCAACCGCTCGCGAATGCGCTGTTGAAGGGCCCCGCGGATTTCGAAGCGGAACCGTTCTTCCCGCTCGACCTTGTTTTCTGTCGCGGGTGCAGTCTCGTCCAGATCCTCGACGTGGTGGACCCGGAAGTTCTCTTCGGACACTACCTCTACCTCACGGGCACCTCCGAAACCATCGCTGCGCATAACGAGCACTACGCCGACGCCGTCATCAGCCGCCTCTCGCTCGGCCCCAAAGACATGGTCGCGGAGGTTGCCAGCAACGACGGAAGCCTGCTGGCCTGTTTCAAGTCGCGCGGCGTGCGCGTGCTCGGCATCGAGCCGGCGCGGAACATCGCCGAGATGGCGAGAAACCGCGGCATTGACACCGTCGGGCAATTCTTCGACGCCCGGGCCGGTGCGCAGATCGCCACCTCGCACGGCCGCGCGCGCGCGATCGTCGGGAACAACGTGTTTGCGCACGTGGATGATCCCGTCGGTTTTCTCAAGGGGTGCGCCGACCTGCTGACCGACGACGGGCTGGTGTTCATCGAGTGTCCGTACGCGCTCGACATGCTCCAGGGTGGGGAATACGACACGATCTACCATGAGCACCTGAGCTACTTCTCGATTACGTCGCTGGCGCGCGTGGCGGAAGGCGCGGGAATGTCGGTCGCGTCGGTGGAACGCGTGCCCGTGCACGGTGGCTCCATTCGCATCGCGTTCCAGAAGGGTGGCGGCCACGCCGCTCAGCCCATGAACATGATGAGGATGGAGCGCGCCGAAGGACTCACGTCACTGGAGAAGTGGCAGGCGTTTGGCTTGAACGCGGAGCGCAACCGCAGTGACCTGTTGCGACTCCTGAACGACTTTCGTGGCCAGGGAAGGAGCGTCGCCGCATACGGTGCGCCCGCCAAGGGGAATACGCTCCTGAACTACTGCGGCATCGGGGTCGATATGTTGCCATGGACCGTCGACAGGAATCCACTCAAGGTCGGTCTGTATACGCCGGGCATGCATATCCCGGTGCTGCCGGTGGAGGCCGTGCGTGAGGTCCGGCCCGATTACCTGTTAGTGCTTCCGTGGAACTTCGCCGAGGAGATCATGCGGCAGCAGCGCGCCTTCGCCGAATCCGGTGGTCGCTTCATCCTGCCGATCCCGTCACCCCGAATCGCCTGAACGAAATGATGGTCGTCATCCTCGCCGGCGGACGCGGCACACGGATCTCGGAAGAAACGCAGTCGCGACCGAAGCCCATGGTGGAGATCGGAGGGCGCCCGATTCTCTGGCACCTCATGTCGTTCTTTGCGGGCCACGGTCATTGCGACTTCCTCGTCGCGTGCGGTTATCGCGGCGACATGATCAAGGAGTACTTCCGCAACATCGTCACGCACGAGAGTGACTTCATCGTGGACCTGAGCGACGGTGCGTTGAAGGTCCTGAACCGGAGCCGTCTCAACTGGCGTGTTGGCGTCGTCGACACCGGGCTGGAAACGATGACGGGCGGGCGGTTGCGGCGACTCCGGGAACACATCGGCGCAAACCGGTTCATGTGCACCTATGGTGACGGGTTGTCCGACGTCGATATCGGCGCGCTGATGGCCTTTCATGAAAAACACGGCAAGCTGGCAACCGTTACCGCCGTGCGGCCCCCGGCGCGATTCGGCGGTCTCTCGCTGGACGGTGACGTCGTGCGTGAGTTCACCGAAAAACCGCAGGCTGAAGGTGGCTGGATCAACGGCGGCTTCTTTGTCTTCGAGCCGGGCGTGTTCGACTACCTCCACGGCGACGATTCCATCCTGGAACGCGAACCGCTGGAGCAGATCGCGCGCGATGGCCAGTTGATGGCCTTCAAGCATCCCGGCTTCTTCCAGCCCATGGACACGCTTCGCGAACGCGAACTTCTCGAGAGCCTCTGGGCCAAAGGCGACGCGCCGTGGAGGCGATCGTGAGCTTCTGGGAACAGCGCAACGTCTTCGTCACCGGTGCCACCGGGCTTCTGGGCTCGTGGCTCACCGCGGAATTACTGTCGCGTGGGGCGAACCCGGTGTGTCTCGTCAGGGACTGGGTTCCGGACAGCGAAGCCGCGACGTCAGGCACGTTGTCGAGGTGCCGGCTCGTGCGCGGTGAGCTCGAGGACTACGCGCTCCTGTTGCGCGCGATGAACGAATACGAGATCGACACGGTCTTCCACCTCGGCGCGCAGACCATCGTCGGCACGGCCAGCCGCTCGGCCCTTTCGACGTTCGAATCGAACATTCGCGGCACGTGGGTCCTCCTCGAGGCCGCGCGGCAACTCATGCCGCGCATCCAGCGTGTCATCGTTGCGTCCAGCGACAAGGCGTACGGCGCGCATCCGCAGTTGCCGTATCGTGAAGACACACCGCTCATCGGTCGCTTTCCGTACGACGTGTCGAAGTCCTGCGCTGACCTCATTTCGCAGGCATACTACCACAGCTTTGGCCTTCCGGTCGCGGTCACGCGGTGCGGAAACCTCTACGGTGGCGGAGACCTGAACTTCAACCGCCTCATTCCCGGCACCATAAGGTCCGCCCTGCGGAACGAGTCACCGATCATCCGCAGCGATGGCACTTACGTCCGCGATTACTTCTTCGTGGCCGACGCCGTGGATGCCTACCTGCAGCTCGCTGAATGCGTCCCTGGTGACGGTTTCAAGGGCGAGGCGTTCAACTTTGGCACCGAAACGCCGCTCAGCGTAGTCGAGGTCGCGAACCGGATCCTGCAGGTCATGGATAAGACGCACCTCGAGCTGACCATCCTTGGCCAGGCGACGAACGAGATCCCGCGCCAGTACCTGGATTGCACAAAGGCCCGGTCACTGATGAACTGGAAACCGCGCCACGACTTTGAATCGTCGCTGGCCATCACGATCGACTGGTATCGGCGCTGGGCCGCCGGCTCGCCCCGGTCAGCTGCCTGACGAGAGTTCGCGCGTCGATCGCCAGTAAGGCAACCAGACGGCGGTCAGCACCAGCGCCACCACGCCCGTCACGACCCAGAACGCACCCGCGGGCAGCCCCAGGTTGTACCCGCTGGCCATGCGCTTCAGCACCAGCAGCACAGGCAGCGTTGGACCTTCGGCGACCAGCAAGCGAATTGAGGTGGGCACGTCCTCGCGGAACATCGAGGCGGCGAGGTTGATGAGTACAGAGACGCCGACGAGCACCCACGTCACCGGCCGCGGAATCGTCGCAAGGACCGGTACCGCCGCCAGGAACAGGAGTGGAAGGATGGGCATCATGTACCGCACCCCCGTGTTCCACTGCAGGGTGGCAAACTGAGTCGCACTGCAGAACACCAGCAGGCCCGCAAACATCGCTGCGATCCATGCGAGTTCCGTCCTGTTCGGAGACCACGTACGCGCCCGTGCGAAGGGAGCCACAAGCGCGGCCAGCAGCAGCGGACAGAATGCGAAGAGCCCGTAACGCAGGTCGAACAGGTTGCCCCACAACAACTCACGGGTCGGCGCAGTAAAGCCCAGCCATCCGCGCACGCTGTATTCCGTTGGGGGCATGTACCGCTGCGCGGGCCAGATGGGATTACCGAACGCGAGCCACTGGTACCCGAATAACATCGTCAGGCTGACCAGCGCGCCGACCCCGAAAAACACGCCATCGTTCACGGTCGCGGCCCATCCGCCGCGTTTCCAGGCGTCCCACAGGATCCAGAGGCCGAACGCGACCGCGAACGGGATCGCGCTGAAGTCGCAGACGAGCGCGAACCCGGTCAGCAGTCCGATGACGGCCAGCGTTCGTGTAGAGGGCGGCTCGTCAGGCGGCCGCGGTGAGAGGCCGACTTTCAGGATCCACGCGACCAGCATCAGGTGTGCGACCAGCACGTTCTGGTTCAGGAATGCCGCGCGGAACAGCATCGGCGTGGCGAACGCGAAGACCAGGGCCAGCGCGAGCGCCCGGCGCTCATCGTTCAACCGCGAGCGCAGGAACAGGAACATCAGCACCGCCGCGAGCGCGCCCGACGTCGCCATGGTCGTGACCGCTGTTCCCAGCGCCGCGAGTCCGAGGATGATGTCGAGGCCGCGTGCTCGCGCCTCGTTCATGAACGTTGTGCGGTTTGGGCGCGGGTCGTCGTACCTCGCCGGCGGCTTTGGTGCCGCGATCTCCGGGCGCAGGTGCGTGGCGAGGGCAATGCCGGGTCGCACGAGGATCGCATACGGGACGGCACCCACGATCGAGGCGCCGGGGTTGCTGTTGATGTAACTGCCCCGCCCGGGCATCTCGAACAGGTCAGGATGCAGGCCAAGGTATGGATCCACCCTGACCGTTCCGGAGGTGCCTAACGCGATTGCGAGATAGGTCTCACGAACGACGTTGGTCGTGGCAAAGACCGAATAGACGAGCCAGACGGTGAGGAACAGCCTCCAGCGCGGGGAACGAGCGCTCGGACTCACGCCTCACCAGCGCGCAACTGAGCGGCGCGTTCCTCCCCGTTTCGGGGGCGTCGTCCCAGGAGCCACGCGATGGCGCCGCCCGCCAGTCCTCCGGTGATGATCACGACCTCGAACACGAGCCCGGTCGCGACCGCCATCACGGCGGACACCCCGAAGGGCGCAAACAGCGCGGCCTGTGCCGCCTCGCGCACGCCGATGCCACCCTGCGTCACCGGCAGGAGTCCGGAGATTTTTGCCAGCGGCCAGACGAAGAACCACACGTAGAGGGGAATATCGATGCCGATGGCGCGGCCGAGGACCCAGTTGAGCACCACGAGAAGGCTCTGGAGCAGCATGCCCAGCACCAGCGCGGCGACGAGGCGCGAGGGCCGCGCCGCCGTGGCCCGTACCGCGCGCCGAACCGCCACGAGCTTGCGGCGCCACCGGAAGGGCAGGCGCCGGGAAGGGAACAGTCGCCACGCGAGC
>DATMBT010000584.1:0-5199 GCA_035559475.1 Gemmatimonadaceae bacterium | reverse complement strand
GTGATCGTGCACGATGTCGAGCAGTTCCCGGGTCACATCGCCTGTGACGCACGATCGCGCTCGGAGATCGTTGTTCCGGTATTTGATGCAGGCGGAAGCCTCATCGCGGTGCTGGACATCGACTCCGAACACCTCGGTGCGTTCGACCATAACGATGCGGCCGGTCTCGAGCGCCTCGTGCGTATTTTTGCCGAACGGTCCGACCGGGTGTCGAGTGCGACCGCGGCTGGATAGCTTGATCGCGCCAAGTCCTGATTCGCCCGGGAGCAGCGCCCTGTCATGAACGGATATTCGGATCGTGTCAATCACGCGCTGGCATTCGCGGCCAAGCACCATGACCAGCAGGTCCGGAAGGGCACCAGAGCGCCGTATTCGACGCAACCGGCAAACCTCGCGATCATCCTCACGCGCTACGGCTGTGACGAGGACACCGTCACCGCCGGAATCCTGCTCGAGGTCGTGGAGGACTACTCGCGCCAGTCGTTTCCGGCCGACGTCCTGCGGCACCGCGTGGGCGACAAGTTTGGCGATCGCGCGCTGGAGCTCGCGCAGATGGTGACCGAACGCCGCACCGACGACGAGGGGCTCGAGCTCAGTCCAGAGGAACGACGCGCGGACCTTCTCGAGCGGCTGGGGAAGGCATCAGCAGACGGACAGGTGCTTGCCGCGGCGGAAGCGCTGCACGGTGCTGGCACTCTGCTCGCTGACTTGCGTCGTACGGTTGAGGTGCAATCGGTCTGGGGCCGTGTGCCCGGTGGCAAGGACCGCATCCTCGAGACCTATCGTCGCCTTCACGATCGCCTGGCCGGCGCCGGCCTGCGGGCCGCGATCCTGGACGAGTTGCGCGAGACGATCACCGCGCTGGAATCGATTCCCGGCTGACGCGAGCGCCTAACGAGCGGCGCCGGCGGACTGGGGTGCCTGCGCGGGGTAGCGCCGGGCCACATAATCGTCGAGCAACTGCAGGAACTCCGGGACGATGCGCTCACCCTTCAACGTGATGTGCAGCTTGCCGTCCACATACACGGGCGCTTTCGGCTCCTCGAACGTGCCCGGAAGCGAGATGCCGATATGCGCGTGCTTCGACTCGCCGGGACCATTGACCACGCACCCCATCACGGCCACTCGCAATTCCTCAACGCCCGGGTGCGTCGCACGCCACTCGGGCATGCGCTCGCGCAGGTACGACTGGATGTCCTCGGCCATCTGCTGGAAGAACGTCGACGTCGTTCGCCCACAGCCGGGACACGCGGTGACTTGCGGCGTAAACCGCCTCAGGTCCAGCGACTGAAGGATCTGCTGCGCGACGCGCACTTCTTCGGTGCGATCGCCGCCCGGCCGCGGCGTGAGTGACACGCGGATGGTGTCGCCAATGCCTTCCGACAACACGATAGCCAGGCCGGCGGCACTGGCAATGATGCCCTTGCTGCCGATGCCGGCTTCCGTGAGCCCGAGGTGCAGCGGATAGTCGCAACGACTCGCCAGGCGACGATAGACATCGGCCAGGTCCGCAACCTGCGACACTTTCGCCGAGATGATGATCCGATCGTGACCGAGACCGGTTTCCTCGGCAAGTGTCGCTGAGCGCACGGCGCTTTCGACCATCGCTTCGATGTACACGTCGCGCGCGTCATGCGGCTCACGACGGGAAGCGTTTTCATCCATCATCGACGTGAGGAGGTCCTGGTCGAGCGAACCCCAGTTCACGCCGATGCGCACCGGCTTGTCGTTTGCCTTCGCGACCTCAATGATGGTGCGGAAGTTCTCGTCCCGCCGACGACTGCCAACATTCCCGGGGTTGATGCGGTACTTGGCCAGCGCCGCGGCACACTGCGGGTGACGGACGAGCAGGAGGTGCCCGTTGTAGTGAAAGTCGCCGATGATCGGGACAGTCACGCCGGCGTCACCCACTCGCTGCACGATTTCCGGCACCGCGGCCGCAGCGTCGTCGGTGTTGACCGTGACGCGGACAAGCTCCGAGCCGGCGTTCGCGAGTGCGATAACCTGCTCAGCGGTCCCGGCCGGGTCCGCTGTGTCCGTGTTGGTCATGGACTGCACGACGATCGGGTGCCCGGATCCAACGGGGACACCACCAACGCGCACCGAAACCGTCTGACGTCTGTCCTTAAGCGACACTACGCACCCTCCCTATCGTGCTGTAAACTACGCGCGCGGCAAAGCCCAGGGACGTTCTCCGTCTTTCGCGAGGCAACACATGGCAGATGACGAGCGGTCACCGGATCCCGTCGCACCCCCGGCCGAACCGCGCGCTGCGGAGGAACGGGTTGAAACGCGACCGAGCTTCCTGCGGCGTCACTGGGGAAAGCTGACCGTCTTCACCGTGGTGTTCCTGCCCCTGCTGATCTTCACGATCTGGGCCGGGGTCACCCTCAGCTACAGCTACTCGAGCGGTGAACGCGTTGGATTCGTGCAGAAGCTTTCACGCAAAGGCTGGCTGTGCAAAACGTGGGAAGGCGAACTGCAGATGTCGAACATACCGGGGAGCGCGCCCATCCTGTTCCAGTTCTCCGTGCGAAGCGACAGCCTCGCCCACGCCATCGAAGCCGCTGCCGGTAGCCAGGTCGCCCTTCGGTATGACCAGCACGTTGGCGTGCCGTCGCAGTGCTTCGGCGAGACGGAGTACTTCGTGGACTCGGTCCGCGTCGTGCGCCCCTAACGGCTGATGGGCGCGCGGAGTGCGGCGATCGCGGCGGCCAGCTGATCTTTCACCGCACCAGGTCCGGTGCCGCCAGCAAGGTTCCGTCGTTCGATCGAACGCTCAGGCTTGAGCGCTTCAAGCACGTCGCTTCCGAAGACTGGATGGGCGGATGAGAACGAGGCGAGGGGGAGGGCATCGAGCTCCACCGCTGCGGCTTCGGCCTCCCGCACCAGCTTCCCCACCGCGCTGTGGGCGTCGCGAAACGTGACACCGCGATCCACGAGGTAATCCGCGAGGTCCGTCGCCATCAGGCCGGCGGTGACCGCTCCCCGCATGCGGGTCGTGTCAAACGTGAGCTCATCGATCGCACCCGCGACTGCGGGCAGCACGAGCATCATCGTGTCGACGGCATCGAACAGCGGGCGTTTGTCGTCCTGCAGGTCCTTGTTGTATCCCGAAGGGATTCCCTTCAGCGTGGCGAGCACGGTCGTAAGGTTCCCGAGCATTCGCGCCGCTGATCCTCGCGCCAGCTCGAAGACATCCGGGTTCCGCTTCTGCGGCATCATGCTCGACCCGGTACTGAACGCATCACCGAAGCGGACAAACCCGAACTCACCCGACCCGAACAGGATGAGGTCCTCGGCGAGTCGCGAGAGGTGGGTGCCGAGGAGGGTGAGGGTGAAGAGCGTTTCGGCAACGAAGTCGCGGTCAGCGACGGCGTCGATGCTGTTGGCCGAAATGGACGCAAAGCCAAGCCGTTGCCGCAGGAGCTCGCGGGACACCGGGAACGCGCTCCCCGCGACTGCACCGCTGCCTAACGGCATCGATGCCGCCGACCGTCCGGCCGCCGACAGCCGGGCACGGTCACGTTCGAGCGGCCAGAAATGCGACAGCATCCAGTGCGCGGCGCGCACCGGCTGTGCGCGCTGCAGATGGGTGTACGCGGGCACAATCGCGTCGTCCAGGCGCTCGGCCTGGGCGATCATGACCTGCTGCAGTTCACGGACGGCGGCGTCGAGACGACTGCACGCGTCGATGGTCCAGAGCCGTGTCGCCGTCGCGACCTGGTCGTTCCGGCTGCGGCCCGTATGGAGTCGCGACGCCGGCTCGCCGACTTCCTCGTGCAGCAGCCGGTCGATGAGCGTGTGGATGTCCTCGTCCGAAGCCGCCGGTGTCACGCCCGCCGCGAGGCGATCGCCAACAACCGCGAGCCCCTCGACCAGGATGCGGCTTTCGTCGACCGGGATGACCCCGGCCGCGCCTAACGACTCGGCCCACGCCTGCGAGAGCCGGATGTCGAACGGCCACAGCCGGAAGTCAACGCCGATCGAGCGGTTGACCTGCTCGAGCAGGGGACTCGGCCCCGCCGCGAACCGGCCACCCCACAGCTTGTGGGACGGCTTCGACCCGGGCGGGGCGTTTTCCGCCGGCCGCGTCACCGCGCGCCGACGTTGGTCCGGGACGCGCGCTCCGAGGCGGCCAATTGCTGGTCCTTGAGCGCGCGCACACGGGCCGGCAGCCCGAAGAGGCGGATGAACCCGGCCGCATCGCTCTGCTCGTAGACGTCGTCTTCGCCGAACGTCACGAAGCGCTCATCGTAGAGCGCGTTTTCACTCTCGCGGCCGGCGATGATCACGTTGCCCTTGTACAGGCGGAGCGCGACGGTACCGCTCACGCGTTCCTGCACCTTGTCCACGAACGCATCGTAGGCCTCACGTTCGGTGGTCCACCAGCGTCCCTCGTACACGAGATCTGCATAACGAGGCGCCAGCAGGTCCTTGGCGTCCATCGTCCGGCGGTCGAGCACCAGCTGTTCGAGCTCGCTGAGCGCCGTGTAGAGCAGGGTGCCGCCCGGGGTTTCGTACACCCCGCGCGACTTCATGCCGACGAGCCGGTTTTCCACGATGTCGGCCCGGCCGACGCCGTGCTTCCCGGCGATCCGGTTCAGCTCCGTGAGCAGGTCAACGGCGCCTAACGTCCTGCCATTCACCGAGATTGGCGTGCCGCTGCGGAACCCGACAGTCACCGTTTCAGGCTCGTCAGGCGCGTCCTGCGGGTCGGTCGTGAGGAGGAACAGGTCCTTCGGTGGCGCCTGGTTCGGGTCCTCGAGGACGCCGCCCTCATGCGAGATGTGCCAGAGATTGCGGTCGCGCGAATAGATCTTGGTGGTGCTGGCCGCCACCGGGATGTTCCGCGCGGCGGCGTACGCCAGCGCATCCTCGCGGCTCCGGATGTCCCACTCGCGCCATGGCGCGATGACCTTGAGCTCCGGCGCGAACGCCATGTAGGTGAGTTCGAAGCGCACCTGGTCATTGCCCTTGCCGGTGCAGCCGTGCGCCAGCGCATCGGCGCCGACCGCACGCGCGACCTCGACCTGGCGCCTGGCGATCAGCGGCCGCGCGATCGAGGTGCCGAGGAGGTATTTGCGATTGTAGATGGCCCCGGCGCGCAGCGTCGGGTACACGAACGACTCGACAAACTCCTGCCGGAGATCCTCGACCGTGCACGACACCGCGCCCGAGCGAATCGCTTTCTCCACG
>DATMBT010000583.1:0-2533 GCA_035559475.1 Gemmatimonadaceae bacterium | reverse complement strand
ACTTTCCTACACATGGAGAGACGAGTACCTGGTCGCCCCGCAAACACAAACGGGCGTGCCCGAGTTCGCCGACAGTTACGACCAGCTCGACGCCGGTGTGCAGTTCAACGTGACGCCGAACGTCATCCTCATGGCCGACGCCATCAACCTGACGGATTCGTATGAGTTCCACTATGCGAACGTCATTCAAAACACCCAGGAATATCGCACGGTCGGCAGACGCTACTCCGTCGGCGTTCGCGTGAAATTCTGACTAACATCATCGCCGGAGGGTGGCTTGGCCGTCCGCCGGCGATGCGCGCTCAGTGCGTCCGCGGCCGTGGCCTCATAGATCACGTTTGAAGTAGCTCGAATGCAAATAGTCGACTTCCGCATCACCCGTTTTCAGTTCCCGCGCGACCGCGTCATCGGTGACAGCCAGGTGCGCGCGGACGAGGTGCACCTGGCCACGATCGAGCTCATCGGCGAAGGTGGCGAGACGGGGCTCGGCTTCATGCAGTCACTGTTCCATCCGCTGCCGGCGGAGAAGGAGATCGAGCGCACCTTCCGCGAGGAGTGCTGGCCTTCACTCGAGGGTCAGCACGCCGAAGCACTGGCGCACGCCGTACGGCGTCCTCGCGGTGGCAACGTACGCCGCCTGGGCCTGCCGTTCGAGGAGGCGCTGCAACACGCGGTGTGGGACTTGTTCGCCAAGTCGGTGCGCATGCCGTTGTGGAAGTTGTTAGGCGCACAGCGCCGTGAAGTCAATGCCTACGCGAGCGGGCTCGACTTCCACCTGGGCGACGAGGAATTCGAACGGTTGTTCGCGCAGGCGGCGGCGCAGGGGTTCCGGGCGTTCAAGATCAAGGTCGGACACCCGGACTTCGAACGCGACCTGCATCGCCTCGCCATCCTGAAGAAGGTGATTGACGCCGACGCGCTCGTGATGGTGGACGCCAACGAAGCCTGGACCCCCAAGGAGGCGGTCCGCAATCTCACGCTCATGCAACGCGCCGGCCACGATATCTACTGGATCGAGGATCCGATCCTGCGTGACGACTTCACGGGCCTGAAGTTGATCCAGGATCAATGCGGCCCGACGTTGGTCAATGCCGGCGAATATCTCGACGTGAGCGGCAAGCGCAAGCTGCTCGAAGCGCGCGTCTGCGATCTGCTCAATGTCCACGGCCAGGTGACCGACGTGATGCGCATCGGCTGGCTGGCGGCCGAGATGGGTGCAAGGATCTCGATGGGCAACACGTTCCTGGAGGTCGGAGTCAACATGGCGCTCGCGTTACCGGGTGTGGAATGGCTCGAATATTCCTTCCAGAACTTCGAGCACCTGGTGGAGCAGCCGTACGAGATTCGCGACGGCCGAATCTTCGGTTCCGAGGCGCCCGGCCACGGCCTGGTTATCAGCGAGCTCGCGCGCCGCACCTGGCATCGTCCCGATGTGCTGTCGCGCGGCGACCAAACGCACGTGCCACCGCAGTTGAGGCTGCGCCCGTCGGGCGCCTGAGGGCGGATCGTGAGCATTCCGCCACTCGCCATGCCGGCCGCGGGCCTCGTGAACCCCGCCCACGTGGTCGGCGCGCGGCGCTGGTTGTTGCTGTTCTCGCTCGCGACGGTGTTCTTCATCCTGCTGGCGTTGTATTGCGGCGTGCTGTCGGTGCTGCTTCCGAATCAGATGCAGGCGCTCGATCCCGCGAACAAGGAACGCAACCTCGCAATCCTGTTTGCCATCACCTCGGTGTTCAGTACGACCATCACGCCGATTGCCGGGGCGCTGTCCGACCGCACCCGCACGCGCTTCGGCAGGCGCACACCCTGGATCGTGGCGGGTTCGCTGATCGGCGGCACCTCGCTGATGATCTCCTCGCAGATGCACACGCTGTGGACCATCATCTTTTTCTGGGTACTGGCTGGCGCATCGCTCAACTCCATGCAGGCCGCGCTGACCACCATCATCGCGGATCGCTTTCCCGAGAAGGAAAGGGGCACAGTCTCAGGATTCGTCGGTGCCGGCATGACCTCCGGCGGAACCGTCGGCATCGTGCTGGCCGGCTACACGGTCTCGACGCTGACCCTGGCCTACGCGTTGTTCGCCATCCCAATAGCGGTGGCCTGCCTGGGCTTCGTGTTGCTGAATCCCGAGCCGCGCGTCGAGCGCACGGCAGCACCGCGGTGGCGCGCCGGCGCCTTCTTCAAGAGCTTCTGGGTCAGCCCGCGCGAACACCCCGATTTCGCGTGGGCGTTCTTCGGCCGCTTCGCGATCTACATGGGCTACCAGGGCATAGTCACCTATCTACTGTACATCCTGCAGGGCTACATCGGACTCGGGCTGGACGACGCCAACCACATGATCGCCAAGCTGTCGACGGTTACGTTCGTTGCGCTGGTCATCGCAGGATTGGGATCGGGTCTGTTGTCGGATGCCATCGGCCGGCGCAAGCCGCTGGTTTTCCTTGCGAGCCTGCTCATGGGACTCGCCGTCACCGTGCCGATGTTCGTGCCGACGATTCCGGGAATGATCTGGTACGCCGCGCTCATGGGT
>DATMBT010000582.1:0-6937 GCA_035559475.1 Gemmatimonadaceae bacterium | reverse complement strand
GGACGAGGCGGTCGAGGCGGTCAACCACTGGGACGCGCCGGCGCGGCGGGGCCAGCGCCAGACCTTCCCGAGGTCGAAGCCGGCGCCGAAGCGGCGGACATGTTCCAGCCGAGCGAAGCGGAGCTGAGAGCTCTGCGTGCTGGCGGCGTGACGACCGTCGGGTTGGTCTTCAATGGGGGCATTTTCCCGGGCCGGATCGGTGCAGCCTTGACCGGCACGCAGGCGAACTCGCACCTGTCTCTTCGCACTGGTGCAGGCCAGCAGGTTGCCTTTGGCACGAAACGCGGTGGTCTGTACCCGGCAACCGGGATCGGCTCGGTGGCCTTCATTCGACAGGCGTTCCTCGATGCGCAGTATGAGGGACGTGTGGAGAAGGCCTTCAAGGCAGGCATCCCGGGCGCGCGTCCCTCGAACGATCCGTTCAGTCGGGCCCTCGTGCCGGCGGCGACGAATGCGATGCAGTCCTGGTTCGTTGCGTCGGATGAGCGCCAGATCGGCCGCGTCGCCGACATCGCGACGGAAATGGAGTTGAAGAATCCGGTGGTCGTCGGTTCGCAGGAGGGATGGCGTGCGATCCCGGCGCTGAAGCGCATGGGCGCAACCGCCGTCGTCAGCGTGATGTGGCCCGCCCCGGACTCCGTCACCGGTCGTGTTTTTCTCGCGATCGGCCTTGGGAAGTCAGGGACCGCTCCACCAACGACCGCCGCTGACACGAACGAGGTTCGCGGCAACGCTGCGGCGCTGCTCAAGGCGGGTGTGCCCGTCGCGCTGGCATCGTACGGTGGCGCCAGCGGCGCAAACTTCCGCGACCGCATCCGCATGGCGATCGCCGCTGGGCTCAGCCCGGACGATGCGCTCCGCGCCGCCACGGTGACGCCGGCCGCCTTGCTTGGCGTAACGGCCGCCGTTGGCACGATTGAAGTCGGGAAACTTGCGAACGTGGTTGTCGTGAGCGGCAACGATCTCTTCGCCGCCGGCTCGACGATCAAGCACGTCTTCGTCGAAGGACGGCTGTACTAACCATGGAATCCCACATGCGACTCACCATCAGCTCTGCGCGCGCCGCGTTCGTCGCCGGCGTGCTCGCAATACCGGCGGTCCTGGGTGCCCAGGACGTTGCGATCCGCAACGCGACGATCATCACGATCGCCAACGGAGACATCCCGAACGGCACGATCGTTGTCCGCGGGGGCAAGATCACCGCGGTCGGTGCGAACGTGGCGATCCCCGCGGGCATTCGCGTCATCGACGGCACCGGCAAGTTCGTCATGCCGGGTATCATCGACGCCCATTCTCACGCCGCGCTCGAGGGCGGCATCAACGAAGGCAGCGAATCGGTCACGCCGGAAGTCCGCGTGCAAGTCAAGAACGATGACGCGGTCATTTATCGCGCCCTCGCCGGCGGCGTCACCGCCGCCCTGCAACTCCACGGGAGTGCGAACACCATCGGCGGCCAGGGCAACGTCGTGAAGATGCGCTGGGGGGCGTCGGCCGAAGACATGCTCTTCAAGGGCGCCTTCCGCATCGTGAAGTTCGCGTTAGGCGAGAACGTGACGCGCGCCAGCTCCACCGAGCCAGCCGACCAGCGCCGTTTCCCGATGACGCGCATGGGCGTGGAGTTCACGGTCCAGTACTGGTTCAACAAGGCCAAGGAATACCAGAAGGAATGGGACGACTATCGCGCCGGGTTGAAGGCGAACCCGAACGCGATCATGCCGCGTCGCGACCTGCGTCTCGAGGCCCTGAGCGACATCCTGAAGGGTGACCTCAAGGTGCACTCGCACAGCTATCGCGCGGACGAAATCCTGATGCTCATTCGCGTCGCCGAAGAGAACGGCTTCAAGGTCCACACGTTCCAGCACGTGCTGGAGGGCTACAAGGTCGCCGACGAGATGGCGCGCCACGGCGCGATGGCATCGACGTTCGCCGACATGTGGGCGTACAAGGTCGAGGCGTGGGACGCGATCTCGTTCAACATGGCGCTGATGAGCTCACGCGGGGTGGTCGTGTCGGTCAATTCCGACTCGGATGAGCGGATCCGTCGCTTGTACCATGAAGCGGGGCTCGGCGTGCGCTACGGCAACATGCCGGTGAACGAGGCACTGAAGATGATCACGCTCAACCCGGCCAGGCAGCTCGGCGTCGACAAGATGACGGGAACGCTCGAGACAGGAAAGGACGGCGACATCGCGGTCTTCTCGGCCCATCCATTCGCGCCTGAGGCCATGGTCGAATACACGCTCGTTGATGGCAAGGTGCTCTTCGATCGCTCGGAAGCGGCGACGCTCCGCAAGCAGGCTGCCACGGGCCCAGGAGGGAATCAGTAATGCGAGCGACACTGAAGGTTCTTGCGACCGTCGTGTCGCTGGCGGCGACCGCGTCGGTCGCGGACGCACAAGCGGCGCCCGGGCAGGACACGACGTATCTCATCAGGGGCGGGACCGTGGTGAATCCGGGCGCGGCCCCGATGCCTAACACCGACATCCTCATCCGCAACAACCGTATCGTATCCGTCGGGCCGGGCGCCTCGTCGGCGAACGCCAAGGTGATCGACGCCACCGGCAAGTTCATTTATCCCGGCATGATTGACGCCAACACCGGCATCGGTCTCAGCGAGATTGGCGGCATCGCGACGATGGGACTCCGGAGCGAGATGGGGCAGTTCAATCCACACATGAAGGCGCTGGTCGCGCTGAACGTCGAGAGCGAACTCCTCGGCGTGACGCGAATGAACGGCGTCACGACGGTACTGACGTCGCCGACCGGTGGCGTCATCAGCGGACAGGCTACGCTGATCAATACCGCCGGATGGACCTGGGAAGACCTGGCCGTCGTGCGTACCGCTGGGATGATGATCAACCTTCCCGGCAGTGGTGGCGGCGGTGGTCGTGGAGGCGGCGGTGGCGGTGGACGTGGCGGCGGCGCTCCCGCCGGCAACGTAGCCCAGCTCACGGCCGACTTCGAACAGTTCATGACCGAGTCTCGCGACTACAACGCGGGACGCGACGCCGGCACGACGAAGCTCGACCTGATCTACGAGGCGATGCGACCGGTGTTCAAGCGGGAGGTCCCGGCGATCATCCCGGCGGGCAACGAACAGTCGATCCGGAACGCGGTCGCCTTCGGCGAGAAATGGAATATCCGCGTGGTGATCTCCGGTGGCGGTGAAGCGTGGAAGGTCCGGAAGTTCCTTGCCGAAAAGAACATTCCAGTGATCCTCGGCTCGCTCGAATCGGCGCCGGGCGACAACCTGCCTTACGACGCGATCTATGCGCAGCCCGGCTTGCTCTACGATGCCGGCGTGAAGTTCGCCTTCTCGACTGGCAGTGGCAGCAATGCCCGTCACGTCGCGTTCCACGCGGCGCTGGCCGTCGCTTATGGCCTGCCTCTCGAAGGAGCCCTCAAGGCCCTGACGATCTGGCCTGCCGAGATCCTCGGCGCGGACAAGCAGATCGGGTCGATTGCCCAGGGAAAACTGGCGAACCTGTTCATCACGACGGGCGATCCACTCGACCTGCGCACGCAGGTGGCGGAGGTCTTCATCAAGGGACGCCAGGTGCCTGACGACGATCGCCAGCACCGGCTGTACCTCAAGTACAAGGCGCGGCCGTTGCCGGTGATCGTGCCGTAGTCAATACACACTGGATAGTTTGTGCAAACGCGGCTCCAGGGATTCCCTGGAGCCGCGTTTTTATGCCCGTAGTCAGTGATGAATGCAGTTCGCGCGGAGCCGCGGAGCCGCGGAAAAAACACAAGAAGTAACTGTCGGGATTCTGGGCCTATTTCACGAGAGAATTCAGGAACCCTTTGCGTGCAGTCGCTTCAGAATGTGCGTCGATCCTCTGCGGCTCCGCGGCTCCGCGCGAACATGGTTGTGGCGGCTCCGCGCGAACGTGGTTGTGGAGGAGCCGAGCTAAGGCTGTCCGCTGATCTTCCGCTCAATCGCCGCCGCCGCGGCACGATCAGCTTCGGTCGCGCGAGGGTTCAGCTCAAGCGACTTGCGATACGATGCCAGCGCGCCGGTGCTATCTCCTGCAGCCCGCTGGGCATCGCCTAACCGGCCCTGCGCCCGGTATGACCGCGGGTAGAACGTTGTGGCCAGCGTGTGCAGTGCGACGGCGTCCGCGAACCGCTTCTTCTGCAATCGGTCGTCACCTAACGCACTGATGGGGTTTTCGGTGACGTCGATGTCCGACAGTTGGCCGGCCTCCCGCCACCGAGTCGCCATCGCCGCGACGGCCGCACCGCTGTGGCCCGCCTCGAGTGAGTCGCGGAGCACGACGCTGAACGCGAGGCGCTTCGGCGATGTGAGCACGAGTTTGTCGCCATTCGGGCTCACGACGTAGGCGTTCGCATTGCGCAGATCCGGGTCATTGAACCGGGCGACGACGCGCCAGGCAGTCTCACTTCCCCCGCGAGCGTAGAGCACGTTCCCCTTGGCCATCAGAACGGTGTTGTGCTGGGGAATCCAGGCATGCGCGGTGCGTCCGACTACTGTCGCGCCAATAGAGTTCGTGCGCTTTGTCGCGAGGTCGACACGGCGCAGCGTGTGTTTGCCGTCCGACGAGTCGATCTGCACGTAACTGAGCGCCCGTTGGCCGGGAATGAGCTGGGCGGGAAGCGCCGGCACGCCGCTGTCGACGTCTGTGATCGTTCCGGACTGCGTATCGAACAGTGCCACAGTGAACGACTTCGACCTGGGGCGCGTCAGCGCATAGTTGCCGCTGCCTAACGGCGTGTAGTAGCCCGTCGTGTCCGGCCCACGGAGCACACCGCGAGTCGGAGTGCCGTCGGGCGCGTACATCCACACGCCGTACTCCTTGAAGAGCGTGGCCGGGATCCAGCGCACGGCGACGTATTCGCCAGCAGCGTTCACCGTCGGTGAGTTCTCGTTCTCCGGCGTCCGCGTTACGCGGGTCTCGGTGCGGGTCGCCAAATCTATTCTATAGATGTCGCTTCGAGCCTCGGAACCGGTGTCCCGGGTGGCGCTGAACACGACCGACCGGCCATCGGGTGAGAAGGATGGCTGGCTGTTGGTGCCGTTGTCGTTGGTGAGCTTCACCGGCGTACCGGCGCTGAGTTGGTTGCCGGTCCACTTCAGGTCGACCACCCACAAGTTGATCGGATTCGGTCCTGATGCCTGAGAGGGGCGATACATCGTAGGTCCTGGCGGTGCCGTGCGGGTACTGCCCGCGCGCTTCCATGCCTCATAGCGCATGCGGAGAGTCTTCACCGGATTGGCGCTTTCGCCCGCCCCGACGTCGGCATCGGATGCCGTGATATACGCGAAGTACCTGCCATCGTTATGCGTCGCGCCGGGCTGGTCATCCTTGTTGGCGATCGCGATGTAGGCCACGTGTGCGGTGCGGTTGTCGCACGGCGCCGACGTTATGGGATTGTTGCCGCAGTTGCAGCGCTTATCACCGCCATTTTCGTCGGCCGCTTCCATGCCGGCCATGACGTGGTCGGCCATCGTGCCCGACGCGCGCGTGATGGCAAGTGCGGCTCGGTACACCACGTCGGTGCCGAGGAGGGTGTTCCCCTGGACCTGATAGTAGATGTCGCCGACCTGCCCGCCGAAGTAGAGCGATGCCGTCGAGTTATTCGCGCCGTTGAATCCCACCATGTGGTTCTGTGTGGTGATCGTGGAACCGTTGGGGATGGCGAGGATCCCGAACTGGCGGCGCTCGATGTTCGGGTCCTGCTTCAGCATTTCGAGGATCTTCGCGGGCGAGGTGCCTTTCCGCAGCTCGTTGTACACGAGCATCTGGTTCTCCCGCGTGTTGTCGGCGCCTGCCTGGCATGCCGCCACTCCGATACCAGGCACGATCACGGCCTGGACGTCCATCAGGTCGCGCGCGCCGTTAGGTTGACGCTGTGAAAAGGCCATCTGCCTGACGCAGGTGGCGGACGCGATGATCACCTGGCCTGTGCGGATGTCGATGGCGATGATGGACCAGGTGGCGAGGGCGGCTCGCGGGACGGCGAGCAGCAGGAGACCGGCTATGGCGAGTTGGCGCATGGCATAAGCATACTGCACTCAGGCGTCCCGTGAAGGTGTATTACCGCAGGGTCTCATCCTGAGGGAGAACTGATATGGCGAAGCCAGCAAAGAACACGATTTGCCTTTGGTATGATCGCGACGCCGAGGACGCGGCGCGGTTCTACGCGAAGACCTTTCCTGATTCTTCCGTCGACGCGGTGCACCTCGCTCCGGGAGACTATCCGTCGGGAAAAAAAGGGGACGTGTTAACCGTCGATTTTACGGTAATGGGCGTTCCGTGCCTCGGGCTCAACGGCGGACCCACGTTCAAGCACAACGAAGCGTTCTCGTTTCAGGTCGCAACCGCTGACCAGGCTGAAACGGACCGCTACTGGAACGCGATCGTCGGCAACGGCGGCCAGGAGAGCGCGTGCGGCTGGTGCAAGGACAAATGGGGATTGTCGTGGCAGATTACGCCCATCGCCCTCACGAAAGCGATCACCGATCCCGATCCTGCCGCCGCCAAACGCGCGTTCGATGCGATGATGGAGATGAAAAAGATCGACATCGCTGCCATCGAGGCGGCGCGCCGCGGTTGAGGTTGCACCTATGAGCCAGGAACGCAGGTACCGGGAAGACGAAGTCCGGGAGATTCTCGACCTGGCCATTGGCCCGGAAGGCGCTCCCGCGCAGTCTTTGCCGACAGTCGGAGGCTTGACGCTTCTCCAGCTGCAGGAGGTCGGACGCGAAGTCGGGTTGCCCGCGAATCGTATCACGCAAGCAGTCGCGGCATTTGAAGGGCGTGGAGAATCCGTCCCTCGTGGAAGAGCCCTCGGATTGCCAATAACCGTCGGCAGCATTGTGGCTCTCCCTGGCAGCCCATCGGACCGGGAATGGGAGCTGCTCATCGCGGAGTTACGCACCACGTTTGGTGGGAAGGGAGTAGTGACCTCG
>DATMBT010000581.1:0-2771 GCA_035559475.1 Gemmatimonadaceae bacterium | reverse complement strand
TATCGAGGTGTTTCTCGAGCTGAAGGACGGTGATGGGAACATCCTGGACGAGGTGCACAGTTATACGGCGCTTCGCGAAATCTCGACGCAGGGAGATCGTGTCATCCTGAACGGTCGCGCCTATCAACTCCGGATGGTGCTCGACCAGGGGTATTGGCCGGACTCCGGCATGACGCCGCCTGACGACCTGGCCCTGCGTCGCGACGTTGAGCTCACCAAGGCCATGGGTTTCAACGGCGTGCGGAAGCACCAGAAAATTGAAGACCCGCGCTACCTCTACTGGTGTGACCGGCTCGGCCTGCTGGTGTGGGAGGAGATGCCGAGCGCCTATCGATTCACGGCAAAGTCCGTCCGGCGGATGCAGCGCGAATGGGAAGACGTCATCACGCGCGACGTCAGTCATGCGTGCGTGGCCGCATGGGTTCCCTTCAACGAATCGTGGGGCGTGCCGAACCTGCCGAACAGCCCGGCGGAACGTCATTACGTCCAGGCACTATATCACCTAACGAAGACGCTTGATCCTACACGGCCAGTGATCGGGAACGATGGGTGGGAAAGTGTGGCGACGGACATCATTGGCATTCACGACTACGACAGCGATCCCACCCGTATCGCGCGGAGGTATCACACCATCGACGCGCGCTTGCGACTGTTCCAGCATGAGCGACCAGGCGGCAGGCTGTTGCGCATCGGGGACTCCGGTGGAGCTGGCCCGGACCATCCCATCGTGCTGTCCGAATTCGGGGGCATCGCGCTTCTTGAAGAGGACTCGTGGGGATACTCCGTCGCACTGTCGCCGCAGGAGCTCGCTGAGCGGTATTCGCAGCTTCTCTGGGTCGTTTCCGGATTACAGATGCTGGCGGGATTCTGCTACACTCAGTTTGCGGACACGTACCAGGAGCGGAACGGCCTCCTCCATGCGGATCGGCGGCCGAAGTTCGCGCTCGCCGACATCGCCGAAGCCACTATCGGCAAACGTCCGCCGCGCTCGTGGGCCCAGCCGGCCACGGGCGCGCCCGGCAGGCCGGGCTGATGTCCGGCAATTGGCTTTCGTTCTCGCGTGCATGGCAGTGCACGCATCATCGACCATTTCGCGAGGAGTCAATGGCACAGGTGACGCGTGACCCCGGTTTGCGCATGGCGAGCGACCTCGTCTGCTTTTCCCACCTTCGGTGGTCGTGGGTATACCAGCGACCACAACATCTCATGACGCGCGCGGCGCGTGATCGCAGGGTTTTCGTGTTCGAGGAACCGCTGGAAGGCGCCAGCCGGCCGGGCATCGCCGTCAGTCATCCCGCCGCCGCGGTGACCGTGGCGACGCCTCGCCTTCCCTCAGGACTGCCTAACGGCGAACGCATCCTGCTCCAGCGCGACCTGCTGGATGCGTTCATGGGTCGCGAAAACATTCGCCACTTCACGGCGTGGTTCTACACCCCGATGGCGCTGCCTTTTGCCGGCCATCTCGAACCCGAGCTCACCGTGTACGATTGCATGGACGAGCTGTCCGCGTTTGCGGGCGCGCCCGCGGACCTCGGTGCCCTCGAGCGGCAACTCTTCAATCGCAGCGACATCGTGTTCACCGGAGGGCACAGCCTCTTCGAAGCGAAGCGGCGATATCACGCCGAAATTCACGCTATCCCGAGCAGCGTCGATTTCGACCATTTCGTCCGCGCGCGGTCACGCGCGGGCGACCCCGAGGACCAGGCGGTCCTGCCCCATCCGCGGCTGGGCTACTGCGGCGTGATCGATGAACGCCTCGACCTGGGGCTCGTGGACGCGGTGTCGAAGGCCCGGCCCGACTGGCAGTTCGTGTTCGTGGGTCCGGTCACGAAGATCGACCCGGCGTCCTTGCCACAGGCTTCGAACATCCATTACCTGGGTGGGCGCACGTACGACGAGCTGCCGTCATACCTGTCGGGATGGGACGTGGCACTTCTGCCGTTCGCGCATAACGAGTCCACGCGCTTCATCAGCCCCACCAAGACGCCGGAATACCTGGCGGCGGGGCGTCGCGTGGTGTCGACGTCAGTCCGGGATGTCGTGCGCATGTTCGGCGACGAAGGCCTGGTCGAGATCGCCGACGGGCCACGAGAGTTCATGGAGGCCATCGAGAAGTGCCTGGGACCCGACGACCCGCAGCGGCAGTCGCGGGTTGATCGCTACCTGGCGCTGCAGTCGTGGGATCGCACATGGGCGCGGATGCAGGCGCTCATGTCACGTTCACTGTCCGCCGGCGCGGCTCGCGGCCTGGTGCGACCCTCGTATCACGGGGTCGTGACTCCCGTCACCAGTGTCGCCACGGTCCAGGCACAATCATCGTAAATGGAGATTTGGGGCGGCATCGAATGTACGGTCAACCGGGTTGGTGATCGGTACCTCGACCAGATAGTCCGCACGGGACACGACGCGCGTCCCGAAGACCTCGCGCGGTTTGCAGAGTCAGGCATTCGGGCGATTCGCTATCCCTTGTTGTGGGAGCGCATGGAATCAGCGGGATCGCTTGATGCCGGCTTTGCGTGGGCGGACCCGCGCCTGGCGCAGCTCGACGCGCTTGGCATCCGTCCGATCGCCGGCCTGCTCCATCACGGCAGCGGGCCACGGAACACCGACCTTCGCGACCCCGCCTTCCCCAGCCTGTTTGCGGCGTACGCCCGGAAGGTCGCCGAACGATACCCGTGGATCATCGAGTGGACGCCGATCAACGAACCGCTGACCACCGCGCGGTTCAGTGGGTTGTACGGCCACTGGTACCCGCACGCGCGCAGCGATGC
>DATMBT010000580.1:0-9364 GCA_035559475.1 Gemmatimonadaceae bacterium | reverse complement strand
AGAGGAGCTTCCCCTTCTCGAGTCCTTCCTTCCACGGCTCGAGCGGCACCCACTCGCCGCGATCCCACACGATGATGCCGCCGGCGCCGTAGTTCCCCTCGGGAATGATCCCCTCAAAGTCACCGTATTCGAGTAGGTGATCTTCGACGCGCACCGCGAGCCGCTTGTCGTTCGTGTCGTACGAAGGTCCCTTGGGCACGGCCCAGGAGCGCAGCACACCGTCCATCTCGATCCGCAGGTCCCAGTGGAGGCGCGTCGCCGCGTGTTTGTGAACGACAAAGAGCCGCCCCTCGTCGGTCGCGACACGCCCCACCGGTTCCGGCGACGTATCGGCGGATCGTTTCGCGCGATAGGTGCTGAGGTTGTCGGGCCTGGCCGACGTCGTCGGGTCCGGCGTGTCGTCCGCGCTCATGCCTCCAAACTGCGGGAGCGAGCGCCCGGTCGGGAGGTTCAGCGCCCGGAAACGATCCCAGCCGGGCACGCAACCCTTCCGGGCAGGCCGATGTCAGACTACAGGCAGTTTGCCTATAGCCCGCAGACCACTACCCATGCGATCTCCCCAGGACCTCCTCCCGCTCCGGCCCGTGGACTTCCTCATCCTGCTCATGCTCGCGCCGAAGGAGCGGCACGGATACGGCATCATGCAGGACGTCTTCGAGCACACCGGTGGACGCATCGAGCTCGAAGCCGGCTCGCTCTACCGCACCATTCGCCGGCTCGGTGCCGAAGGGATGCTCGAGGAATCGGCCCGCCGACCAGCCGCAGACCTCGATGACGAGCGGCGCCGGTACTATCGGCTGACGCCGCTCGGCCGACGCGTGGTCGGCGCCGAAGCCGCCCGCCTCAGGAACCTCGTGCGCATCGCCGAATCGGCGCGGCTGCTCGATCCCCTGCCGACACGTTAGGCGGCGCCCATGCCGGAATACGAGCGTACACGGGCCCGAGGCATGGCGGAACGCGTGTATCGGGTGCTGCTGCACCTCTACCCACGCGCGTTCCGCGACGAATTCGGCGACGCCATGATCGAGTTCTATCGTGATCGGCTGGCGCGAACGAAAGGTCGCGACCGCGCGCTCGCTGGCCTCCACGCCATGAGCGACCTGGCACGAAACGCGATTCCCGCCCGGATCGACGACATCGGCCAGTCGATTGCCGTCCGTCGTCGGCAACGGCTTGCTCCCGCATTAGCGCCTTCCCTGGCCTCCACACGCCGCGAGGACCGTATGCTTGCTTCCATCCTGCAGGACCTTCGTTATGCACTGCGTGGCATGAGGCGGGCGCCTTCGTTTGCGCTCACGGTCTGTGCCATCCTGGCGATCGGGATTGGCGCGAGCGTGGCCGTCTTCTCCGTCGTCAACGGAGTACTCCTCAAGGCGCTCCCATACGCGGATCCCGGACGCATCGTGCGCCTGCAACACCATGAGCCGTACTCGACGGTCTCCGAGCCGGAGTTCGTCGATTACAAGCGCGAAGTAACCGCGCTGCAATACCTGGCGGCATACATCAGTTATCCGGCGACACTGGCAGCGAAGGACGCGGAGCCGGAGCGGCTGCGCGCCGCCTCCGTCAGCGAGGACTTCTTTCCTGTCCTCGGATCCCGGATGTGGCTCGGCCGCCCGTTCGCGGCGGATGAGCAGCGTCGCGGCGGGCCGTTCTCCGTGGTCCTGAGCCACTCGTTATGGACGCGACGCTTTGGCAGCGACTCGAGCATCATCGGCCGTGAGATCACTTTCAACGAACGGAACCGGACGGTCGTGGGTGTGCTCGCGCCCGGGCATTCATTTCCCGGACCGGAGATTGCGGTCTGGACGCCGATGCGACTGAACTACGACACGCTCTGGACCCGGAACAATCATTACCTCCAGCTCATTGGCCGCCTGGCGCCTGAAGGCACGATCGAGCGCGCAAGGCTGCAGTCGTCGGAGCTTGCCAAACGATTCGTCCGGGACTTCCCGACCATGTACGCCGCCGGAAAACCAGTCATCGTAACGGTCTCGCCCCTGTCGAATGCCTTGGTGGCCGAGACCCGGCCATATATCGTCACCCTGTTCATTGCGGTGACACTGGTGTTGATGATCGCCTGCGTGAACGTCGCGAACCTCATGCTGGCTCGCGGTGAAGTCCGGCGACGCGACGTCGCGATCCGGACGGCGATGGGAGCATCGCGCTACCGTGTGGTCCGACAGGCGCTCACTGAAAGCCTGGTCCTGGCGTTGTTCGGTGGGGCGGCGGGCGTGCTCATCGCCACCGGCACGGTCCGGGCGTTGCGCGCCGTGATACCGGCGTCGGTGCCACGCGCGAGCGACGTGTCGGTGGACTTCATCGTTCTCGCCTTCGCCGTTGGGATCACGGTGATCACAGGCGTGCTGTGTGGTGTCGTGCCGGCGTTTCGCGTCGCACGTGACGACGCGAGCGACACGCTGAAGGAAGGGGGTCGGAGCGCCGGCGCCGCTCGCGCCCGCGGCCGCGTTCGTCGCGCGCTGGCCATCTCGGAAATCGCGCTCGCAGTCGTGACGCTGACCGGGGCCGGCCTCATGATGCGCTCGTTATGGAACATGAATGCGATCGACCTCGGCTTCAGCCCCGACAACGTGCTGGCGGTGCAGGTGTCCCCTCCGGCACGATTCGTGGACCAGCAGGCGACGGAGCTGTACGAACGCCTCCTCGCGCGAGTTCGGGCCTTGCCCGGCGTGCAGTCCGTGGGTGCGGTGGAGGACCTGCCGATCAGCGACGGGAACAGCATCTGGTCGATCGCCATCGACGACATGTCGCCTAACACTTCGGTCGCCGATGCACCGGCAGCCATGCCGCAGAAGGTGACCGCGGGCTATTTCGACGTGATGCGCGTGCCAACCGTACGCGGCAGGACATTCACTGATGCAGATCGTGCGGACGCACCGCTCGTTGCCGTGGTCAACGAGACCATGGCTCGCAAAATGTGGCCAGGCAAGGACGCTATCGGCGGCATGATCAGGATGCTCAATCCCGAGATGCCGAAAGTTCCCGTGGTTGGCATTGTCAAAGACGTCCGGTCGAGCGGAGTCCTCACCGACCCACCACCGACGATGTACTTCCCGAGTGCGCAGGCAAGGCGGAGCGTGTACTACGTGCCGACGCAGATGTGGCTTGTCGTCCGTACGACTGGCGATCCGCGATCGATTGCCGGGCAGGTTCGTTCCATCGTCCGCGAGGTCGAACCGTCGACGCCAATCGCCAGGCTGCAAACGATGAACGAAGCCGTCGCGGCGTCCGTCGCACCGCGCCGATTCACGAGCCTCCTGCTCGCGGGATTTGCCATGGTCGCACTCGTTCTCGCGGGCCTTGGCATCTACAGCGTGATTTCCTACTCGGTGAGCCAGCGCCGCGCGGAAATGGGCATCCGGATGGCGTTAGGCGCGAGCCGGGGGGCGCTCGTGGGACAGGTGCTCGGCGAAGGCGCCCGCACCGCAGCCCTCGGAGCCCTGTTCGGGGTATTGCTGGCCATGGCGGCAACCCGGCTCCTGCGCTCGATGGTGGTGGGCGTGAGTCCCACGGACCCCTTGACGCTCGGAGCCGTCGCGGCCGTGCTGTTGCTCGTGGCTCTCGCGGCCTCGTACTTCCCGGCCCGGCGCGCGAGCCGCGTCGATCCGGCGTTGGCAATCCGCGCGGAGTAGCACCGTTGGGTTGAAGCCCGGGCTGTCAGCCCGGGCTTCGAACTCGGGGAAAATCAGGTACCATGCGGGCAGGACTGGCCTACATTTCGCTGGTCCAGTTCGCAGAGTGATGTCGAACCTCCCAACGCCCAGTCAGTCGGGTCCCCTGACCGAGGAGACCGCCGCCCAGGAGCTCCTCGAGCGTCTGCGCATGGCGACGCTCGGCGACTACGAGATTCTGGGCGAACTGGGACGGGGCGGCATGGCGACCGTCTACCTGGCGCACGAGATCAGCCTCGATCGCAAGGTCGCCATCAAGGTCATGTCCCCCTCCATGGTCCACGGCCTGGGGATGGTGGAGCGGTTCAAGCGCGAGGCACGCACCGCGGCGAACCTGAGCCACCCCAACATCATCCCGATCTACACCGTGCGTGAGGTCAGTGGGCTGCTGTTCTGCGTCATCAAGCTGGTCCAGGGGACCGCGCTCGATGTCATCATGAAGGAGCTGGGCCAGCTCCCGGTGCCGATGATCCAGGGCATCCTCGCGCAGGTGGGCGGCGCGCTGGGGTATGCGCACCGCCACGGCGTCATCCATCGCGACATCAAGCCCGGAAACATCCTCATCGATGACGAAGGCTGGGCCGTCGTCACCGACTTTGGGATCGCGAAGGTCGCCGAGAGCGAAGTCAAGATGACGTCGACGGGCATGGCGATAGGCACGCCAACGTACATGAGCCCCGAGCAGGCCACCGCCGACGCGGTGACCGGCGCGTCCGACCAGTACTCGCTAGGCATCGTGGCGTACGAGATGCTCACCGGGAAGGTGCCGTTTACCGGCACGTCGATGATGGCAATCATGTACAGCCATTTCCACGACGAGCCGCCGTCGATTCGCGAACTGCGACCCGACTGCCCGGACCAGTTGTGCAATGCGGTGATGCGCATGCTGCGCAAGGATCCGAAGGACCGGTGGCCAAGCATGGAAGACGCGATCGCCGCCGCGGGTTCGCGTCCGCTCGCTCCTGAGGATCCGAACCGGTCACAACTCATCGCGCTGGCCAAGACGGGGACCACAGCCCGCCTGATCGCCAACACGACCACTCCGCGGAGCCCGATCCCCCGCGTCAGCAACCGGCGCGCTGCGACGGTGCATGCCCGTCGAAATCCGCTGCTCTTCGGGACGACGGCTCTGGCCCTCGTCGGCGCGGGGTTCGTCTTCGCAAAGATGATGGCCGACGGGCCTTCAGCGCCCGCGGATACGCTCTCGTCGCTCACGCCACCGGTGACGGCGGCCAGCGATTCTGTGACGCTACCGGCCGTCACTCCTCGCCCTGATTCCCAGCCAGGCCGCGCTGGGCCTAACGCGGCGCCCACAAGCGCGATCGGGCAGACGCGCGTCGTTCCCTCGCCACCAACTTCGACCGCAGCGCCCGGTCGCGGCACGCCTGCCGGTCGTGCCAATGTCCCAGTGGTCGAATCCCAGCGACCCAACACACAACGCGCCGAGTCGTCAGCGACCCCTCCACTGCAGCAGAAGGCGGAGACCACCGTTTCCGCGCCGTTGCCAACCGTGCCGCCGCCACCGGTCAACGCCGCTTCCACAACCGCCCAACCGGCACCAAACGTCCGCCAGACAGCCGACCCGGCGGCCGAGGTGGCGGGTGTCATCCAGACGTATGCCCGGGCGCTCGCGGCGAGCGATCTGGCCGCAGCCCGGCGACTTTATCCCGGAATGCCCACCGACCAGCGCGAAGGGCTCGAAGCCCTCTGGCGCGAAGGCGGCACCATGACGCCAAATTGGACCGTCTCGAATGTCGCGATCGACGGTGACGTCGCAACAGCGCGTATCCAGGGAACCAACGTGGTGAGAATGCGCGGGCAGAACTCGACGGTCCCCGTGTCGCTGCGTGCACGCCTTGAACGTCGTGGCGGTGAATGGCGTCTGATGGCGTTGGTGAATTGAAGCAGGGTAGAGGGTCGTGGGTCGAGGGTCGAGGACCCTTCCCCGCCGCGGGTCGGTGACTCGACCCTCGACCCTCGACCCTCAACCCTGATCGAGGACTCCCCATGCGTTGGTCAGTCGTCGGGTTCTGTCTTGTCGCAACGGTAAGCAGTGTCTCGTCCGCCCAGGGCATGCAGGACCGTATCCGCGAGCTGTTCAGCTTCGGCGCATGCGGGCGGCCGCTCTGCCTCGACAACTCGGTCAACGCGACCAACGGTCACGGCGATCACTTCATCCCCGATCTCATCGCCCGCAACGGCGCCATCCTGGATTTCCTCAGCGATGCCATCGCGGCCAGCGCATCAAACCTTCCACTCTCGGCATCGAGCAGCGGCGTAACGATCAAGTTCGTTGGCGGGCTTCCCGTACGGACGTCAACATCGTTAGGCCCGATTTTCGGCGAGCGCGCGCAGACTCTTGGTAAGGGCAAGTGGGTGGTCGGCGGCAACATGACGGGATTGAACTTCACGTCCCTCCGGGGCGTGCCGCTCAACCAGCTCACGCTCAACTTCACCCACGACGATGTGCCGCCGGCAGGACTTGGCGCCCCGGTACGCGAAAACGACGTGCTGCAGGTACGGCTGGACCTCGCCGTGAACGTGATGGTGACCACGTTCTTCGCGACGTACGGCCTCACCGACAAGATCGACGTTGGCATCGCCATGCCAATCGTCCACACGGGCATGACCGGCCGGAGCACCGGCCAGTTCATTCCCTTCGGGATCCCGACCTCGCATTTCTTCGCGGGAGACTCGGCTCACCCGGTGCTGAGCGCAAACGCCGCCACATTTGGATCCTCGACCGGCCTTGGCGACGTTGCGGTACGGGCAAAATGGAGCCTTTACTCGAGCGATGACGGCGCCGTCGCCGTGATGGGTGACGCGCGCCTGCCAACGGGCTCGGATGTCGATTTCACCGGAGCGGGCCACGCGGCGTTGCGCGGGCTGTTTGTCGCATCCGCCCGGTTCGGCGACTTTTCGCCGCACGTGAACTTCGGGTATGCCCTGCGAGGTGGTCGCAACGACGCGATACTGGGCACGACCGGGTTCGATCAACCGCTCTCCGATTGGGCGACACTCGCGGTTGACGTCATCGCGGAATGGCAGGTTGGCGAGAGTTCGCTGACCGTGCCTGGGCCCGTAACGATTCTCCTTCCGGTGGAGCGCACGGTCCAGCCAACCAACATCCCGAACATCCCGGACCATCGCATGAGCGGATCGTTCGGGATGAAGTTCCGCACGCCAGGCGGGCCTATCCTGGTGACGAACGCGCTCGTGCCCTTGCGTCGTGGCGGTCTCGAGTCGCGCTTCATCTGGACGCTGGGGCTCGACGCCAACTTTTGAGCGCTTTTACCGAGCTCCGTGTTTCGACCAGGCTCTGAAAAACACTTTGAACGCGGAGATCGCAGAGAGCGCCGAGAAACCTTCCGTAGTGATCGGTTGCTTCTGCGAACCTCGGCGGCCTCTGCGTTCAGGATCTTTTCGACCGGGCAAGCCTAACGAATTAGTGGACGCCGCTGGAGGAATTCCAGGTCGTCGGCGTCGCGCCGGATGACGTAAATCGCGTCACGACCGAAGCCCACCACGCGATGGCCATCGGGGAGCCGGACCCGATCGGCGAGGGCGCCGTCAGGACCGATCAGGTCGTAGCGGGCACCCTCGCGACCGAACGTGGTGCGCTGGATCCATAGCTTCCCATCCGGCGCGAACGCCACGAACGCGTTCCCCCGAAATGGCGGGACTTCCGCCGCCCACGTGATCGATGACGCGTCGAGTGGCATCGAGACCCCACTGATCGCCGATGTCTTGCCAGTCTTCCCATCGGTGACCATTCCGCTCACCGCCGCCATCGCCCGCTCCGCGAGGAAGGCCTGTTTCACCGAATCGTTCATCGCGAGCGCTCGGTGCGGAATTGGTTTGCCAACTACGCGCTGGCCTGATGCGGAGATGAACTCCACGTAGTACGGCCGGAAAACCGCGATGGCCAGACGACCGCTTCCATCCACCGTCCACATGTTCCGTGTATCGGGACGGGCAAAAGAGCCTGGTCGTACCGCTCCTCCTCCGACCGAGATAGCTCCTTCCGGGAGGGGACGGGCGATCGTGCCAACGAATTGGGCATTCGTTTCGCCTACGCGCCACCGAAAGAATCGTGCGGAGTCGGACGTCATCGGCCGCGAACGCAGCTCCCCGTAGAGCCATCCGCGCCCATCTCCGACGAAGCCGCCAACCCGCGCGCCGTCGCCCTGGGCGACAACGGGCGCAAAGCCACTGACCTCGCCGTCAGCGTTCACGACGAGAAAGCGAACCGCCGCATCGTCGTACACGCCCACGCTGTCACCGCCGAGCGGAACCAGGTACAGCGGCAACCGATACTCACCCGGACCAGAACCGGTTCTTCCGAGCACGGTGCTTACACCTGTCGCAATGTTCGCCAGTCTCACGATGGCATCAGCCTGGTCGAGGACCAGAACGCGCCCGTCGCGCAGCTCGTACACCTGCGCGACCTTCGTGAACTCGTAAGGCAGCTCGGCAGAGGGCGGGCCACTCGCGATGAGGCGCGCGTCCTGAGCGTGAACTGGCGCGGCTAGCCAGCCGAGCAGGACTGGAGCGAGTTGCGTTACGACGGTGCGAGGCGACATGCAAACAATGTGCTCCTTGACCGCGGGACGAGGAAGCACAGCATTAGTACAGCGGCGCGCCTGACACACCCGCAGCCTCAGCATGCTCCTACGCACCCGCTGGTTCCAAGCGACGACATGGCACTTCGCCTTCCTGATCTTCGGGCAGGTGGCCAGCGCGCAGGACGTGGGTGGCACAGTCCGGGATGCGGCAACCTCCGAGCCGGTTCGCGGCGCGGTCGTCGCCCTGCTCGGTCCCAATCGCGAGCCCCTGGCCAGAACGATCACCTCCTCGTCAGGCACGTTCCGGCTCGCGCGCACCAGCGCGACGACTATCCGCGTCATACGCATCGGCTACTCGCCGATTGAACAACCGCTTGGAACACCTGCCGGACCGCTCTCGATTTCACTCACTCCGCTCGGCACCAGCCTGCGGACAGTTACGGTCCTGGCGCGGCCGGTTTGCCCGGCACGAACAGACCAGCGCGAAGCGTTGGCCATCTGGTCGTCAGCCACCGACGGAATGCTCGCGATGCTGGTCGCATCGACGGATTCGTCGCAGGGCGGCAAGGTCATTCAACTGCTTTATAACCGGTTATTGACCAATGACGGCCGGCAGGTCGTTCAACAATCCACGCAACGCGTCATCACAGACAACGCATCACCCATCCGCGCCGACCGTGATCCCGAGGAGTTCGTGGAACACGGCTACGTCCTGCGCCGTGGCAACGTCACGACGTATTACGGGCCTGACCCCGAGATCCTGCTCGACTCCAGTTTCGCCGCCACGCATTGCCTGTCCGTCCGTACCGACGCGCGCGCACATGCGGGCGAAGTGGGAGTGGCGTTCGTACCAACGCGTGAGCGCGATTCAATCCCGGACATCAGCGGAGTGTTGTGGCTTACGCGTGCGCCTATGGCGCTCAAGTCCCTCACCTTCGAGTATCGCGGTGTTGACCAGGCCATCATGGACGTCCGCGCGGGTGGACGCCTGGACTTCGAGACCATGTCCAATGGCGTTCCCATCATCCGGTCCTGGGATGTACGCTCTCCGAAACTCTTCTACCGGAGGGCTGGGAGCCTGGTCAACGGCCTGTGGGTGCTTGGCGA
>DATMBT010000579.1:0-2489 GCA_035559475.1 Gemmatimonadaceae bacterium | reverse complement strand
TGCAGCAGGTGGCGTTGAACGTGGTGATCAACGCGCTCGAGGCGGTGGAGCAGTCACCGGCATCGGCGCGCCTGGTGGCGATCGAAAGCGCGCGGGCGGCGCCTCACACGGCGCTCTTCACGGTCCGCGATACCGGACCCGGCGTGCCACCGGAGCGCATTGAGGCCATCTTCGCCCCGTTCGTGACGACGAAACCGAACGGCATGGGAATGGGACTCGCCATCAGCCGCACGATCGTCGAGGCGCACGGCGGCATCATCTGGTGCGAAAGTGACCAGCGCGCCGGCGGCGCCGCGGTCAGCGTGGCAATCCCGTTAGGCTCGCTGCGGAACGGGTGAACGCGGCGCCTCGTGCGAGGCGGTCGTGGCCGGTAGCGTCTCGCCCTCCGAGTCGGGCGACGCGTGCGGGAGCACCATGTGGAAGGTTGCGCCGCGATCATCGTTGTTGCTGGCCCACAGGCGGCCGCCATGCGCATCGACGATGGACCGGCAGATGGTCAGGCCGAGCCCGAGCCCATTCTCCTTCGAGGTCACGAACGGCTCGAAGACCGCGTCCACCGCTTCACCGATGATGCCCGTGCCGCGGTCAGCAACCGCGAGGTGCAGGACGTCGCCCTCGTCGGCCGTCGTAATGGTGAGGCGACGATCCGAGGCCGGGGTTTCGTTCATCGCATCGCACGCGTTGACGATCAGGTTCAGCACCACCTGCTGGAGCTGGATGCGATCAGCCATGATCTCGGGGATGTCCCTGCCCAGGCCCGTCGTCACCGACACGCCCCGCTCGATCAGGTCACTGTGCGCGAGGTCGAGCACATCAGCCACCAGGTCGTTCACCCGCACGGGCTGCAGTTCGGCCTCGTCCCTGCGGATCAGCGCGCGCACGCGGCGAATGACGTCCCCCGCCCTGCGATCATCGGCCACGATGTCGTCGAGGATCGCCTGCAGTTCCTGCGGGTCGAACTTGCCCGGATCGAGCATGCGCCGGGCTGCGCGCGCATTCGCGAGGATCGCGGCCAGCGGCTGGTTGAGCTCGTGCGCCAGCGCACCGGACAGTTCACCGACCAGCGCGACACGGCCGAGGTGCGCCAGCTGCCGCCGCTGCATTTCGACCTCTCGTTCCGCGCGCCACCTCTCGGTGATGTCGCGAACCATGGTGATGAGGCAGGGATCGCCGCCAACGTCCACCGTCTCTGCCGCCAGCACGGCGCGCAGCGGTGCTCCGTCCTTGTCGCGCAGCTCCAGCTCGAACTCGCGCACGAATCCCTGCGTGGCCATGAGCAGCGAGAAGTGTTCGCGATCCTCGGGATGCGCGAAGATCTGCAGGTCGTCGATCGTGCGGCCAATCGCATCCACCCGCGAGTGGCCGAACAGGGCCTCCCATCGATCGTTGATCTCGATGAGGCGGATTTCGGGGCGCCGCGCGATGGAGATCGCGTCCGGGCTGGCGCGGAACGCCTTCGCAAAGCGCTCCTCGGACGCGCGCAGCGCCTGTTCCGTCCTCACGCGTCCCACCACTTCCTCGCGCAGGGTGGCGTTGGCCAGCGACAGTTCGGCCGTCCGTTCCTTCACGCGATGCTCGAGTCCGCGCTGGAACGCGCGCAACCTCACCTGCGTGTGCCGCAGCGTCTGTTCCACGCGCTTGTGGTCATCGATGTCCGTGGCCGTGCCATACCAGTGGACGATGCGACCGGCCTCGTTGCGAACCGGAAGGGCGCGGACCAGGTGCCACCGGAACGTCGCGGTGCGCACGGAGAGGAAACGTCCCTGGTACTCGTGAGGCATGCCCGCACGGATGCTCGCGCGCCACGAGGCGATCGCAGAGGCCCGGTCTTCCGCATGAATGATGCTGAGCAACATCCGGTTGCTGACGTTTTCGTTCGTCAGGCCGGTGAGGTCACACCATTTCTGGTTGAAATAATCGATGCGCCCATCCGGGCGTGCCGTGAACACGACCTGCGGCATGGCGTCGGCCAGTTCGCGAAGGCGCGCCTCGTTCTCACGCAGCACGGCTTCGTCGCGCAGCGCCATCTCGGCCAGTTTGCGTTCCGTGACATCGACGTTGACGCCGATCAAGCGACTGGGACGACCATGGGCGTCGTTCACCACGGTGCCTTTCCCGAGCACCCACTGCGTGGTGCCATCGAAGCGCGCAATCCTGAACTCCGCCTCGTACGGCGTCCCGACATTGATCGCGCGCGTGATCGCGTCCCTGACCGACGCTCGATCTGAAGCACTGACCACGTCATTGAAGCCCGGAAGCACCGCCTGCGTGTTGTCCTTCACGAGGCCAAGCACCTCGCCTGCCTTTTCCGACCACGCGTCACGCAAGGAACCGATATCCCAGTCCCAGGTCCGCATCTGCGCCGCGCCCAACGCAAGGTTGAGTTGTTCTGCACTCCGCCGCGCCTCCTGCTCGACGTGCGCTCGCTCCCTGATGGCCGCGGACAAGCCGATCAGCGGGATGTACGTCACGATCAGGAACAGCTGTAG
>DATMBT010000578.1:0-8357 GCA_035559475.1 Gemmatimonadaceae bacterium | reverse complement strand
CCGGACCTCCAGGTCGCAGCAAGGATGCACGACCTCGGCGTCGGCTTCGCGATCACGGACAACGACGCGTCGCGTGTCTACGTGGTTGTGGAAGTGCCGACCCCGGTGGTCATCGTGCCCCTGGACCTCGGCGCCATCGATGCGGACCTGGGGCCCGACGGCGCGGTGGCGGACCACCACGGCAATTACGAGAGCCGCCAGGGCCAGCGCGACTACGCCCGCGCGGTCGGCCGCCTCTACAACCTCGGTGGCATCGGCCTGCTCGAGGCGGGCACCGGCATCGGCAAGTCGTTAGGCTACCTGATCCCGGCGCTGCGGTGGTCGGCCGCCAACGGCGAGCGGACCGTCGTCTCGACCAACACGATCAACCTTCAGGAACAGCTTGTCGGCAAGGACCTGCCGTTCCTGGCGGAAGCGCTTGAAGACCAGAAGGTGCGCTTCGCGCTGCTCAAGGGGTGGCGCAACTACCTCTGCCTGCAGCGACTCGAAAATGCGGCCGGCGCGCACACCACCCTGTTCCCGGGTGACGGTGAGGAACGGCTCGTGAACCTCATCGCGTGGGCCAGGAAGACGACGGACGGTTCACTCAGCGACCTGCCTGTGCCGCCCGGCGAGGAGTTGTGGGACGAGGTTGCGGCGGAGCCGGATCTCTGCCAGCGCCTCAAGTGCCCGTACTTCGAGAAGTGTTTCGTGTTCGCCGCGCGCAGGAAGGCCGCCCAGGCCGATGTCATCGTCGTCAACCACCACCTGCTGCTCTCGGACATCGCGGTTCGCCGGATCACGCAGAACTGGGACGACGCTGCCGTGTTGCCGCCGTATACGCGCATCATCCTCGACGAAGGACATCATCTCGAGGATGCGGCGAGTGCGCACCTTGGCGCCGTGATCACGCGCCGGGGACTCGACCGGCTGTTCTCGCGGCTGGAACGGCGCGGGAAGGGACTGCTGCCGACGCTCGTCGCCCGGCTACAGGGTCGAAAGGACCTCGTGAGCGTGGCCAGTCTCGACCTGGTGCAGGCGCGCCTGACCTCGTCCACGCGCGCAGGTCGCGAGAAGAGCAACATCCTGTTCGACCTGCTGGACGCGTTGTTGTTGTCCGAGTCGCTCATGGTCCGACGGCTCAACGACGACTTCGCCTCGCACCCTGTGTGGAAGGGCGGACTCGATGCCGCGCTCCCGGACCTGCTTGGCGAAATCGAGATCCTGGCGAAGGGACTTCAGCTGGTCCGGGATCGCATGGAGGACGACGACTCCGCGCAGGAACGCTATGGCGCGCTGCTCGGCGAGGTCCGGGCCGTCACGCGCCGACTCGTGAACGCGGGCGATGCGTTGCGCGGGGCGTTGCAACCGCCTGACGACGCCGTGCCCGCCGTGCGCTGGCTCGAGGTGCGCGGCAAGGAACGGAACATCGCGGTGTCGTCCGTCCCGCTCGACCTGGCGCCCATCCTGCGCGAGGACCTGTTCCGCAAGGTCGACACCTGCGTGGTCACCAGCGCCACGCTCGCCGTCGACGGCCGCTTCGGGTTCCTCCGCACGCGACTCGGGCTCGACGAGGAGGACGTGGAGCCGTCGTGCGCGATTCACCCGTCGCCGTTCGACTTCGCGTCGCAGGCGGTCCTGGCGATTCCCACGGACGGCCCGGCGCCTAACGTCGATGCCGCCGGCCACATGGAGAACGTGTGCCGGGTGCTGGCGGACCTGATCGAGGTCACGCAGGGTGGCGTGTTCGGGCTCTTCACCAGCCACCGTGACGTGCGCGCGGCGGCGGCCCGGCTCCGTGACCGGGGCATCGGCCGGCGGTACACGCTCCTCGTGCACGGTGAAGACTCCCGCCAGTCGCTGCTCCGGCGGTTCATCGAGACCGGGTCCGCCGTGTTGTTAGGCACGGCGAGCTTCTGGGAAGGTGTCGACGTGCCGGGGGATCCCCTGCGGGCCATCCTGCTCGCGCGCCTGCCGTTCCGTGTGCCGACCGAGCCGCTCGTGGCGGCCCGCTGTGAACGCGTGGAACGGGCGGGCGGCGATCCGTTTACGGACTACATGCTGCCTGACGCGGCGCTGCGGCTCAAGCAGGGGTTCGGTCGGCTCATTCGCAGTTCGACCGACCGGGGAGCCATCGTGCTGATGGACCCGCGCGTCCTCACGAGAGGGTACGGCGAAATGCTCCTCGACTCATTGCCTCCGGCAAAGCGCGTCGAAGGGCCCTGGGAGGACATCCGCCGCCAGCTCGTTCCGTTTTTCCAATCCGGCCGCACTTCACCGGTCCCCAGGCCACGGCGCTCAAAGGTGGTCACCGGTGCGGCGGAAGAGGCTCCAGCGGCTGGTCCCGGCGGCTCCGACCGGTAGCTTTCTACCGTCGTCCACCGGTCCCCAGTCTCCCGTCCCCCGCCCAATGAATCGACCCAGCAAGATCGTTTGCGTCGGTCGGAACTACGTCGAGCACGCGCGCGAACTCGGAAACGAAGTCCCAACCGAGCCGCTCATCTTCCTCAAGCCTCCCAGCAGCGTCATCCCCACCGGCGCGTTCATCGAGCGACCGCCGCAATCCATCCAGGTCGAGCACGAAGGCGAGATCGGGATTCTCATAGGGAAACCGCTTCGCCGAGTCTCCGAAGAAGAGGCAGTGTCAGGGATTGCGGGTATCGTGGCTGTCAACGATGTGACAGCGCGAGACTTGCAGCGGAAGGACAGTCAGTGGACCCGGGCAAAGGGATTCGACACGTTCTGCCCGGTGGGAAACGTTCACGAGGGACACGTGGACCTGAATGCGCTGCAGCTCGTCACCACGGTGAACGACGAAGTGCGACAGAAGGCGTCGAGCGCCGAAATGGTCTTCAAGATCCCTATGCTTCTCTCGTTCATTTCGCACATCATGACGCTGGAGCCGGGGGATCTCGTGGCTACGGGGACGCCGTCGGGCATTGGCCCGCTTCGTGCCGGAGATACGGTGGAGGTCACTATCGCGGGTATCAGCCGTGTCCGGAATCCAGTGCGTGATGTCGTGCAGTAAGATTGTCTTGTAATACCTGCCCGGCCTGGGCAACCCAGCAGCCCCAAGGGGTAGACCAAGTTGGAGCTGTATGGGCCTGAAAGTGGGAGTGTGAAGTGAACACATTGCGGAGCGAGTCAACGCAGGGGACGGGCAAGCGCCGCTGGCGCCGTCCGACCAGCGCGTCGCTCGTGTCCGTGGTGATGCACGTCGTTCTCGGCATCCTGGTGTGGAATGCCGTGCAGATGCCGATGTTCTTCGACCAGGTCACGCAGGCTCCCGTCGCTGAACGCATTCAGTACGTCGAGGTGACTCCGTCGGGCGGACGCGAAGCGGTTTCGCCGCCGCCACGAGGCACCACGCCGACGCGGGCCCAGCCCGCAACTGCGGCTTCTCCGCAGGTGGTGCCGTTGGTCGCGCCTCGCGAAGTGCCGACGCAGCTTCCCCCGCCGGCGACCGGCGCCATTCCCTCGCCTGACGTGAACCCGCTGCGCGGCGGCAACGGCCCGACCCGGGGTGTTCAGCCTAACACGGATGATCCGCGGCTCTGGACGAACCCCGAGTTCATCTATGCGCCCAAGACCGACAAGGAGCGCCTCGACAGCGCGTTGATCACGTCGTTGGCGCGCCACATCGACTCCGTCAACGCGACGGCGTATTCGCCTAACAAGTTCGAGCGTGGCGACTGGACCGTCGGGAAGGGCGGAAACAAGTGGGGGGTTGATCCGCAGTTCATCCGGCTCGGGCCTATCTCGATCCCGACGGCCATCCTGGCGTTGCTGCCGATGAACCAGATGCAGACGAATCCCATCTCCCTGGATCGCGACCGCAACGCCGCCTACATGCGCGCGGACATCTTCATGCACGCGCAGGCCGCGATGAACGAGGAGCAGTTCCGGAAGGCCGTGAAGGCCATTCGCGACCGGAAGGAACGTGAGCGGAAGGCGAAAGGGCCGGTCATTGCCGGACCGATCGCGTCGCCGGGCGAGCGTCCACCGCCGCCGTAATCAGGACTCCGGTACGTCCGTCGCTTCCTGGTGGAACGGACGGATGACCCCGGCGACGGTCCCGACGATCGCAAAGTCATCAGTTGGGCCCAGCGTGAGCTCGGCCACACCGGCCGCAGATGGCGTCAGCGCGATCTGCCCACCGCGCCGCGATAACAGCCGAACCAGGACTTCTCCTCCCACCCGGGCCACCACGGCATCGCCATCGTGCGCGCGGGCCGCGGGGTTCACGAGGACCAGGTCACCCCGCTGAATGCCTCGCTCGACCATTCCGTCGTCAGGCACGCGCAGGAAGTACGCGTCGTCCGATGGAACAAACAGCCGGTCCATGGCGATGAAGCGTTCCCGGTTGGCTTCCGAGACCACCGGCTCGGTCGCATCAAGCCGCGCATAGAGTGGCACCGGTTGCGTCTGGCCGATGGACGAGAAGCCACGAAGCCGCAATGAGCGCGACCGACCTGCCTCACGAGTGACGTATCCCTTGAGCGCCAGCGACTGGAGGATCTCGACCACGGACTTCGTCGACTTGATCCGGAATCGACGGCCGATTTCCCTCACGCTTGGCTGGTAAGTGTTTTCAGCCAGGAAGTCGATGAGGTAGTGGTAGACGCTGCGTTCGAGTTCGGTCAGCGATTCCATGGTGCCTGAAGCCTGAACCCTGAACCCTACCTTTGTAAGTACGAAATCGCCGCATCCAGACGGGCGACCGACTTCTCCTGGCCAAGCACCAACAGCACGTCAAAGATCCCAGGGCTCGCGAGTTGTCCGACCAGGGCCACGCGGAGCGGCTGGAAGACCTTTCCGCTCGAGAGCTGGAGCTCTTCGGCGAGCTTGCGCAGCGCGTCCTCCATTGACGCGGTATCCCACGTTGTAGAGGCGAGCCGGTCGCGCGTGGCGACGAGGATCTTTGCTGCGCCGGCGCGGTCCTTCCAGTGCTTGGTAACGGCTTCGTCGTCGTAGTTGACCTTGTCACTGAAATAGCTCGCCGCCTGGCGCACGATGTCGTGGGTCGTGCGCGCGCGCACGCGAAGCAGGTCGAGCAGGTTGAGCCACCAGTCACGTCGTGCCGACAGTTCCTCGGCGGTCACCAGGCCCTCGCGAACCACGAGCGACGTCACGAGCGGTTCAAGCTCCGCGGCCGGCGTAAGACTCATGTGCTGGCCGTTCATCCACTCGAGCTTCTTGGGGTCGAAGACTGCCGCCTTGCGCAGCAACCCGTCCGTGCTGAAGAGGTCCACCATCTCCAGCATCGACATGACCTCGCGATCGCCGCCGGGCGACCAGCCGAGCAGGGCGAGGAAGTTGTTCATCGCTGCCGGCAGGATGCCCTCGTGCTGGTAATCACCGACCGCGGTCGCGCCGTGGCGCTTGCTCAGTTTTTTCCCGTCCATGCCATGGATCATGGGCAGGTGGGCAAATCCGGGAAGCTCCGCGCCTAACGCGCGGTACAGCATGATCTGCTTGGGCGTGTTGGAGATGTGGTCGTCGCCCCGCATCACCAGCGTGATGCGCGTGGCCACGTCGTCGGAAACGACCGCAAAGTTGTAGACCGGCGATCCGTCCGAGCGCAGGATCACGAAGTCGTCGACGTCCTTGTTCGGAAACTCGATCGTGCCGTGGACCAGGTCATCCCATGCGGTCTTGCCCTCAGGGACGAGAAAGCGGATCGCGAACGGGTCTCCCTTGTCGAGCCGCCGCTGGAGCTCGTCGGGCGACATTTCCGCCGTCCGCCGATCGAACCGGAACGACTCGCCCCTGGCCTCGGCCGCGGCACGCATGCGGTCCAGCTCCTCCGGGGGCGTGAAGTCTCGATAGGCATGCCCGGAGTCCAGCAGCCGCAGGGCGTCGCGTTGGTGCCGCTCGATGTTCCCGCCCTGATACGTGACCTCCTCGTCCCAATCCAGGCCGAGCCAGCGCAGTCCCTCGAAGATGGCGCGGGTGCTTTCCTCAGTGCTCCGGGCGCGATCGGTGTCCTCGATGCGGAGCAGGAACTGGCCGCCGTAACGACGGACGTAGAGCCAGTTGAAGAGCGCGGTTCGGGCGCCGCCGACATGGAGGTAGCCGGTCGGTGACGGCGCAAAACGAAGGCGATGTGGCACTGAGGACGGGAGACGGGGGACAGGAGATAGCGCGGGTTATTGCTCCCGTCCCCGTCGGCCGTCTCCCGTTCGGTTACTCAACGGAGACGGAGGGATTCGAACCCTCGATACAGGTTTAAGCCCGTATAACGGTTTAGCAAACCGCCGCCTTCAGCCTCTCGGCCACGTCTCCAGACCCAGCGCGGCGCGAGCAATGTCCATGATTGGCGCCGGGTTGAGCATCTTACCCGCCCTCGCAGGAGGCGTCAACGTGGGCCAGAGGCTCACCCGGTTCCAACGAAACACCGGTTCATCCGCAAGTATCACGTTTCGTCGCAACATTGCAGCCCGAACCGGTGTCAAACTGCAGTTTTGCGGCGACACTTGGTTCGTTCGCCGCCGTATTGACCCGTAAGACGGTCTCCCTCATCCCCCGGTCGATGTCGATATCGCGTGCGCTGCTGGCAGGACTCATGACTGTTGTGGTCTCAGCCTCTGCCGGTGCGCAGGTTCCAGCCCGACCTGATTCAGCAGCGCAAGATGTCCTCCCGCGGGTGTTCCTTGATTGCCAGGCCAACGGATGCGATGACGACTATCTCCGCGTCGAACTGACGTGGCTGAACTTCGTGCGTGATCGCACGCTCGCTGACGTCCACATCCTGGCCACGAGCCGCCAGACGGCTTCGGGGGGAACCGAAGTCTCGGTCGAGTTCATCGGGCGAGGGGCCAACAGCGCGCGATCGGACACGATCGTTGCTTTTTCGCGGCAGAGCGATGTCCAGGACGAACGCCGGCAGTTGATTCGGCGGATCATATCGCAAGGCATGATCCGCTTTGTTGCCAACACGCCTCTCGCGCCGAGACTCAGCGTGGGCTACCAGGCGCCGCCACTCGGGACCACGGTTTCGGCCACGCGAGGGGCGCGCGACCGGTGGAACCTCTGGGTCATCCGCGTTGGCGGCAACACGTTTTTCAACGGCGAGGAGACGTACAAGTACTACAACATCAACAGCTACGTGGAGGCCAGCCGGATCACGGCTGCGTTCAAGACACAACTCGGCGTCAACTACAACCAGAGCAGGGAAGAGTTCAGCTACGACACCGCCACGACTGATACGCCGGCGCCCCTCGTCGTTGAAGTCGGAAAGCGCAGGAACTTCAACGCCAACGCGCTCTTTGCCAAAAGCCTCACTCCACACTGGACACTGGGCTTGCAGGCCAATGCCGCGTCTTCGCTGCGAAGCAACCTGCAATTCGGGACCCGCATAGGCCCGGCGATCGAATACGACATCTTCCCGTACGATGAATCAACGCGGCGGCAGTTCATCTTTCGCTACAGCGTGGGGCTCAAGTCGCTCAACTACGACTCACTCACGATCTACGACAAAACCGAGGAGACGCTGCCGGATCACCGTCTCGTTGTCGCCGCTGAAGCCACGCAACCGTGGGGGAACGTCTTCGGCAGTGTGACGGCAAGCCAGTACTTGTCGGACCCGTCGAAATTCCGGATCGACGGTTTCATGTACGCCGAGTGGCGCATCACCCGCGGACTCAGGCTCAACTTCGACATCGGGTACACGATGTTCCGTGACCAGATCAACCTGAAGAAGGGGACGGCGAGCCCGCAGGAAGTCCTGCTTCGACTGCGCCAATTGCAGACGGGCTACGCGTATTACGGAAGTGTTGGCCTCAGCTACACGTTCGGCTCGGTCTTCTCGAACGTCGTGAACCCACGCTTTACTCAGAACACGGGCGGGTTCTTCTTCTAGGCCGAAACGGGATCTGATCTGATCGCGCTGTGTTTCGTTGGAAGCCTCACGTCCCTCGACCGAAGGCAGGGGCAAAGCGCAAGCACCTCCCGTCCCTTGTCCTCGTTCGGTAGGCTTCGGCATGGCAACTACAGCGACCAGCGCGCCGGCCGAAGCTCCGCACCTGGCAAACCCGGACGAGAATCCGTCCTTCATCAAGGGGCTGTTCCTCGGCGAGTTGCGCGAGGATCTCGTGTTCCCCTTTCCGGAGCTCTCGGCCGAGGAACGGGAAAGCCTCACGATGGTGCTCGACTCGTTCCGTTCGTTTGCGGCCGATCACGTTGACGCAGCGAAGAACGATCACGACGGCCGCTTCCCCGATTCGATGCGTGAGGCGTTTCACGCGCTTGGTTTCATGGGGATGAACATCCCCGAGGCATACGGTGGGTTCGGTGCGTCGGCCAAGGTGTTCAATCGTGTGTTCGGCGAAATCGGTGGCACCGATCCCGCGCTGGCTGTCTACTTCGGCGCGCACCAG
>DATMBT010000577.1:0-2385 GCA_035559475.1 Gemmatimonadaceae bacterium | reverse complement strand
ACTCGACACGCTTCCACACGTTGAGTACCGACCCGCACGTGGTGTCCACCATCACACAGCCGACTTCGCGAAGGGCCTCGAAATCCCGGATGGTGACGCCGAACGCTGGCAGCACTACAACGTCCGAGGGCCCGACGCCGGAATACTCGAATCGCGCCTCGGAAGACGCCGGAGCACCAGCCAGCGGCTGAAGGATCGTGATCCCCATCTGCACGAGCCGGTCGTTCACGTGCGGGTTGTGGATGATCTCGCCGACGAGGAAGATCCGCCTGTCGGGAAACTTCCGGCGCGCCTGGTACGCGTATTCCACCGCGCGTTCAACGCCGTAGCAGAATCCGAACTCGCGCGCCAACCGCACGGTGACGTCGCCCACCGTAAGCGTGAAATCACGCTCGCGGAGGAGGTCGACGACCCATCCCGCGTAGTCGGCGACGATGTCATCCTGGACCTCGGCCTTCAACCCGAGGCCTTTCCGATAATACGTCTCGGGCAGTGCACTCATGGACCCTGAATATAGCAGCGGTGGTCCGTGACCCGCGTCGCATTGAAGCGTGGAAAACACTCGCTTGCCGTAGCGCGGGTTCATACGTATGCTTGGCGCCAATGGCCCTCCTCGCCACGCAGTCTACCGCGGGTGTGCTGACCCAGATGGTCGTGACCCCAACGACCTTCGTGTTCATCGGTGAGCGGCTGTGGCTGGACTTCGTCAACACCGACGATCTGCGACGCGGAGTCCGCGTTGACGTCCTTCGCGACTTCGACGCGCTGATCCAGTGGCTCTGCTCTGCCGGTGTGCTGGATGGAGAAAGGGCCACCGGAATCGGGCGTCGGGCCGAACAGCAACCGGCCGGTGCCGCCGCTGCGTTGGTCGATGCTCGTCGTGTGCGCGCGGCGCTCCGGGCGCTCGCCGAGCGCGGCGCCGTCCAGGAAAAAGCGCGCACCGACGCACTCGCGGAGATCAACCGCGTGCTGGGCAGGAGCGCGGGCACTCGTCGCGTGGAACCGGGGGACGACGGCTCGTTCAAGCACAGCTTCGTTCCTGTCGGCGACGCGTTCGCGGGCCTGATGATTCCCGTTGTTGAGTCGGCGGCCGAGGCGTTGGTCGGGGCCGAATTGCTTCGTGTTCGGCGTTGCGCAGACGGCCGCTGCCCACGCGTTTTCTTCGACTCGACGCGAAACGGGCGCCGTCGCTGGTGCGACATGGCTACGTGCGGCAACCGGGCCAAGGCGGCGCGTTTCCGCGCTCGTGAGCGCGACGTCACGCCCGCACCGTCCACAGAGCTTGCGGACTCCGCGCATCACCCGGAGGCGCGTAGCGCCTAGAGCGGTATGCCGCCTGTAGCAGTTGTGCGCACATATCTCGAGATGGACACGCCGGACCGGCAGACGGGTCGCGCGCGCATTCCCCCCGGCTTTGTCGTCAAGCGCGAGTCGTGCGACCCCGACTTGTATCGTGAGTTGTACGAGGGCGTCGGTGGCGACTATCACTGGCACGACCGCCGGTCGTGGTCCGATGACCGGCTGCAGGCCCACCTGGATAGACCAGCAATTGCAATCTGGATCCTGCGGGAAGGCCAGGCGCTACGCGGATTCTTCGAGCTGGAGCGCCACGACGATGGCTCGGTGGAAATCTCGTATTTCGGCCTCATGCCGATGGGCATTGGCCAGGGTCTGGGCCGTGCCTTGCTCACCACCGCCATCGATGAAGCCTGGAGCCTGAAGCCTGTACCCTCACGGGTGTGGCTGCACACGTGCACCCTGGACCATCCCGCTGCGCTGGCGAACTACCTGGCGCGCGGGTTCCAGGTCACGCACTCCGAGCGTTATACGGTCGACCTCCGCACCTAACGACGGCGGCGACGGCGGTCCCCGCGTCGGCCGGCACCACCGCGACCACCGCCTCCGCCGCCATCCCTGCCACCGCGCCCCGGCCGGCGGTCATCGTGCCGGCGTGATGGCCGCTCGTCCCGCTTTCGACGCGGACGTTCCTGTATTGGCTCATCGGGCGACCACGGCCGGTCGAGTAGCGCCTGCAGTTGCTCGAGCGACGACGCACGCACCGTCCCCCTTGGCCCGCGGGTAACGACGAATCGCATGGGCCGGTCCAGTTTCGGCAATTCCGCTTCGGCGAGTGTCCGCGCGAGCTTTTCGGGCAGCCTCAGTCTCGCGACCGCCAAGCCTGGAGAATCCGGGGTCGTTAATCGCTCATCGCTGCTCGCTGATCGCTGATCGTCTTCGATATCATAGTCCACGTCAATCCACTTGCCCCGGACCTCTACCGCAGACGGCAGGGCCAGCAAGCGCTCGCGCTCGGATGTGCTCACCAGCGGCCAGAGGTCCAGTTTCAGCGGCGCAGACTGAAACGCATCCATCGACGTCACTTCG
>DATMBT010000576.1:0-2604 GCA_035559475.1 Gemmatimonadaceae bacterium | reverse complement strand
CATACGCCGCCGCCGGCTTCGGGATCGAGTTGTTCGAGTCGCCGCACAGCATTGAAGTGTCGGGCCAGCACATCCTCCTCGTCCACGACATCGCCGATGTGAACGCTCGTTCCATCGACCAGCACAACATCGTAGTGCATGGTTTCTCGCACCGTGAGGAAATGAAGACCCGCGGTGACACGCTCATCGTGAACCCCGGCGAGGCCTGCGGCTGGCTTCATGGCGTACCCTCGGCGGCCATCCTCGATCTCGACACGAGGAAGGTCGAGTTCATCCAGTTGCCTGACATGGCATGACCGACCCGACAACGGGGAGCCGGATCCTCATCATCGATTACGGATCCCAGTTCACGCAATTGATTGCGCGTCGCGTTCGCGAGGCGCGGGTGTATTCGGAGATCCACCCGCCGAATATCTCGCTGGAATGGATCCGCCTCTGGAACCCGACCGGTATCATCCTCAGCGGCGGACCCAACTCGGTCTATGATGAAGGCGCGCCCACCGCGCCGAAGGGGATTCTCGACGTGGCACCGGTCCTCGGTGTGTGCTACGGGATGAACCTGATTGTGCACCTCGAGGGCGGGCGCATAACGCCGACGAAAGAACGCGAATACGGGCGTGCCATGCTGGAGATCGAGGTGCCGTCGGGCCTCCTCGAGGGATTTGATCCGCACGAACAGACGCAGGTGTGGATGAGCCATGGTGACCAGGTGGCGGAGCTGCCGGAGGGATACGTCACCGTCGCCAGCAGCGGCTCCAGCCGCTTTGCGGCATTCAGGCACGCAACACGGCCGGTCCACGGGGTGCAGTTTCATCCTGAGGTCGCGCATTCACTCCGCGGCAAGGAGATGATCGCGAACTTCCTGTTCGGCGTCTGCAACGCGAAGCCGACATGGACGCCGGGCGCGTTTATCGCCGACGAAGTGGAGAAGGTTCGCGCGCAGGTAGGTTCGGCGCGCGTGATCTGCGGGTTGTCGGGTGGCGTTGACTCGTCGGTCGCGGCCATGCTGGTCCACCGGGCGATTGGCGACCAGCTCACCTGCATCTTCGTGGACAACGGATTGCTGCGACTGCACGAGCGCGAGCAGGTGGAGCGGATGTTCCGCGCGAACCATGGCATGAACCTGATCACGATTCGCGCCGAGGAGCGCTTCCTATCTGCGCTCAAGGGCGTCGAAGAGCCCGAGCAGAAACGGACGATCATCGGCCACACGTTCATCGATGTCTTCGAGGCGGCGGCCAAGGACGTCGGCGACGACGTGAAGTTCCTGGTCCAGGGCACACTGTATCCCGACGTGATCGAGAGTTACTCGCCGCGCGGTGGGCCGTCGGTGACGATCAAGACGCACCATAACGTTGGCGGGCTGCGGCCCGACATGCCGTTTGCGCTGATCGAACCGCTCCGCGAGCTGTTCAAGGATGAGGTGCGGAACGTGGGGCGCGAGCTTGGCCTGACCGACGAAATGGTGGGCCGTCACCCGTTCCCGGGGCCCGGACTGGGCATCCGCGTCTTGTCGGATCTCACCGTGGAAAAGCTCGACGTCCTTCGCCAGGCAGACGCGATCTACCTCGAGGAGATCAGGGCAGCCGGCCTGTACGACGACATCTGGCAGGCGTTTGCGGTGCTGCTGCCGGTGCGATCCGTGGGCGTGATGGGAGATTATCGCACCTACGAAAACGTCGTGGCGCTCCGTGCCGTCACGAGTACCGACGGGATGACGGCCGACTGGTATCCGTTTCCCCACGACACGCTGGCGCACATCTCCAGCCGCATCATTAATGAAGTGAAGGGCGTCAACCGCGTCGTGTACGACGTGTCATCGAAGCCGCCCGCGACGATAGAGTGGGAATGAGACGATCAGGTCGGATACAGGACGAACACGGATTGTGCGGGAACAAGGGATAAACGCGGATACAGCAGTCCTTTGTTAGCCGAAGAACCCACGGGGTTTTGAACATCAGGACGCGCGAGGTGCGCGCGCAGCCTCACACGTCGGCGCCGATGTTCAGCGAACGACGTCCCGGCGCGCGCCAGGCATGCGGCTCGCGAGCAGCTGCGATGCGACGCGATCGACCAGGTCGAACATCTCACCCCGCGTGCCCTCGACGTCAGCTCGAGCGAGCGGTGCCTCGTCCTGGCGGGTGCAGAACTCGGCCGTGATGCGCAGGCGGCCGCCATTCTCGAATACTTCACCTCTCACGTAGAGATGCGCACCGAGGTTTGTCGCCAAGGCATGCGCCGTGGCGCTCCGGCTCAGCAGCGAGTCTCCTCCGCGCACCGAGTCAGGCCGGCTGTCATTCCCGTTGACTGCCAGGGCGCGCAGCCCCACAGATCCGTCGAGGCTTGAGGCGAGCAGCTCCGAAACCACCGCACCGAGATTCGACGATCCGCTCCCCGCGTTGAAGGCAAACGGAAGCACGACGACGGTCTTGCCACGCCCCGCTTCCGCCGCGAATGGCTGCCCGCTGCGCCGGACCGCAATCATGCCAACCGTCGCGACCATGACGAGTGCAATGGTCGCAACGGTAAAACGCGTGGTGAATCCGGCGATGCGACGTTCGGCCGTTCGCCACGCGCGACGCGTACGCCCCGGCACAGCCGGAG
>DATMBT010000575.1:0-5339 GCA_035559475.1 Gemmatimonadaceae bacterium | reverse complement strand
CCTCGATCGTCGGATTACCTCGACTGTCGAGTATCTCCCTCGCGTGGATGTCCTGAATGGTCGACATGTGGTCGTGACTGGTGACTGGTGACTAGTAACTAGTGATTAGTGACTAGTGACTAGTGATTCAAGCGACATCCGTCCTCCGCCCTCCGCCATCCGCCATCCGCTCGTCAACCTTCCACTGGAACTGTTTCCTCGCGTGGAGTCCTGCGGCGCCCCGTCGGTAATGCCGCACTGGTCACGCCGTGATCACGTTCGAGGGCCGCAGCCATTCGTCGCCAGCACTCGTCGGCCAGCATGTCGCGATTCTGATATTCCATTCCCGCGGTCGGGATCTCGTCGAGGAAGTGCACGTGCACCGTTCCGGAGCGGATCACGAACGATCCCTTCCGCTGCACCTCGCGCGTCCCGTAGATCACCAGCGGAACCACGGGTGTCTGCGCAGCGATTGCGAGGACGAAGGGTCCCTTCTTGAAGGGCCGGAGCGAATAGGTCTCTCCGCGCGTGCCCTCCGGACACACGACCACGGACGCACCCCCGCGGATTTCGCGTGCCGCTTCTTCGTACGCCTGGAACGCGGCCTTCTTGTTTTCACGCTGGATCGGAATGGTCCCGGCGCGTCGTGCGGCTGGCCCGAACAGCGGGATCTTGAACAACTCGGCCTTGGCAACGAACCGATAACGCGGAAGGATCGCCAGCAGCGTGAAGATGTCGTACCAGCTCACGTGATTGGACACGAACACGCGCGGCTTGAATGGTCGAAGCTGCTGCTCACCGTGCAGCACGAGTCGCACTCCCGCTGCCCAGAGTGCAATGCGCGACCAGAGTCGCGGGGCACGGTCGTAGATCCCGTTCGGCCGGTTGGGAATGCCGAGGAGACCGGCACCGATCACCACGATCGCGAAAACCGGTGTCGCCAGCAGCATGACAGTCAATGCAAAGACAGTACGCATCAGGCGGAAAAGTGGTCGTAGCCCGCGGCGAGGTCAACGCGCTCGGCGCCTTCAAGGAAGATGACCTCAGCGGCAGTGCCCTTGACCACCGTGCCGATCCGGGTGAGGGGAATGTCGAATTCCTCGCTGAACGCGGCCCCGTCGAACTCGTCAGGCATCGTGACCAGGAGTTCGTACTCCTCGCCACTGCTCGCCGCCGCACGGGCGGTCACGTCAGGCACGCATGGAATCAGCGCCACGTCAATTTCCAGCGCGACTCCGCTCGCCGCGGCGATGTGCCGCGCATCCGAGGAGAGTCCGTCAGACAGGTCGAGCATGGCCGTGGCACCCTGCTCCGCCAGCCAGCGAGCTTCGGCCAGGCGCGCGACGGGGTGTGAGAATCGAGGCAAATGTTCGGCCGACGGAAGTTCTCCAGCGAGCAAGGCGCGTACTGCCGCACCAGGCCCCCCCAACTTTCCGGTTACCCAGAGCGAATTCCCGACTTTCGCGCCACCTCTCCCGACGGGCGCAGGAGCAACACCGAGCACGGTCATCGTCAGGCTGATTCGATCTCCGCCAGTCAGGTCGCCACCAACGATCGGACACCCGCCCTCACGAGCGGCCTGGCCGATGCCATCGGCCAGCAACTCGATCGACTCGGCGACGTTGGCGGGAATGGTGGCTGCAATCAGCAAACCGATCGGTTCCGCGGCCATCGCGGCCAGGTCACTCAAAGATGCCGTCGTCGCCCGGTAAGCGATTTCCTGGAGTGACAACCATTCGCGACGAAAGTGCACTCCTTCGACGGACGTATCGGTGGACGCTACGAGTCGTAATCCATGCCGTACGTCCAGGACAGCAGCGTCATCTCCCGCCTGGTGCACCAGGTCACCCCACCGAGCCGCCATCCTTCGAATCAAGTCGAACTCGACCCCCGGCCCCATCTTCGCCCAGGAATCAGCGTTCACTCGAGCGTCTCTTCGCGATGCTCCACAGCGGCAGCGATCTCCGTCAGAACGGGAGCTGACGGTGAGCTGGCGTTGAGCCGCCACGCGTGACCCAGGGCATCGACGACGTCCCCGACGGTGACGCCGCGAATTGGGCGACCGGCATTCGCGATTTCCGCCGCACGTCCATGAATCCAGGCGGCGCAGGCGCCGCTGTGCAGCGAGTCGCCGGTTTGCGCCAGCAGCGTCAGCGCGATTCCAGCGAGCACGTCACCGCTTCCGGCCGTGGCCAGCGCCGGCGTGCCTGACGCGGAGACAAGAGTTTCGCCACCGGGTCCTGTTACCACCGTGGGCACACCCTTGAGCAGGACACTCGCGCCCAGCACGTGCGCGACTTCCTGCGCGACCTCGAATCGATTCCGCGACACGTCATCGTCGCTTGTACCCACAAGACGCGCCAACTCCCTCACGTGAGGCGTCAGGAGCGCAGCACGCCCAGCCAGCGCGGCGCTGAGCCAGGGGATTTCTCCTTCGAACAGCGTGATCGCGTCGGCATCCAGGACCGTTGGTCCCTGCCAGACTTCGAGGATCGACTCGAGCAGTCGACGCGCCTCACTGGAACGTCCCAGTCCCGGCCCGATCAGCACGGCGTGACAGCCTTCGAGCAGCGCTGAGAAGTCGCCGCCGGCAAGCGGCCATGTGGCGGCCGTGGCTTCCACCGCCGACGCCTGCACAGGGATAAAGCTCGGCTCCTCCACCAGCGCGCGAACCATGCCGATGCCGGACCGTGAGGCCGCGCGCGTCGCGAGGATGACCGCGCCGGCCATCCCTCGCGCTCCGCCGACGATGATGACGCGCTTCCGCGTGCCCTTGTGCGCGTCCGGGTCGATGGCCGGCACGAACTTCGCCACCCACGACTCATCGACCAACGCTGGAGCACCGTCCGCCAGTTCAACGTGAGTACCGAGCCCGATGTCGACTACGACGATTGCGCCGCATTCCCCACGCGCGAGCAGGTGTCCACGCTTGACCGTCCCGAACGAAATCGTCAGGTCGGCGTTTACGGCCAGCTTCCCGGCGCCGGAGGTGGCGTCAACGCCCGTAGGTATGTCCAGCGCGACCACGACCGCTCCCGCGGCGCGCCGCTGCCGGATCAGGCCGACCGCATCCGCCAGCGCCCGCGAGGGGGCACCCTTCGCGCCGGTTCCAAGGAGCGCGTCCACGACGACCATCTCGGTGCCGTCGCCGGCACCTAACGTGACGCGGTCGATCGCGGCGGAACGCATCTGGAAAGCGTCGCCGGTGCGGGATTCGATCGCTTCATGCACGCGCACCGGGATGCCACGCTCGGCGAGCAGTCCAGCGACTACCCAGCCGTCGCCGCCATTGTTGCCCGGTCCCGTCATGACCAGGACGCCGCCACCAAGCGTATCGCCCAGCCGGCGCACCATGACCTCCGCCGCGGCCGCACCAGCTTGCTGCATGAGGGCGCGCGAAGAGACTCCTGCGCTGATCGCCGCTGCGTCTCTCGCCGCGGCGCCCTCGCCCGTCACCACCCGAACGATCACGGGCCGATCACCTGAAATCGATGATGGCTACTTGTGCGACTGTCCGAGCGCCCGCCCGAAGTTGATCTCGCCGTTGTCGATACGGATGTTGAACCCGCAGTCGGGATTGCTGCACACCCATGCCTTGTAAGTAATGGGTGCGCCGTCCCTTCCATAGTCGCTCATTGGCAGCAGATCACCGTTTCCGCATTTGCGACACTTCGGCAGTTCGATGTTCGAAACCACATTTCCTCCCTGGTGTTGACGCACGCGGTCACTCCGCGAGGCGTCCGTGCGGCCTCATGCCAGGTGTGCCGCACTCCATGGATACGATCCCTCGAACGCTTCGTCGAAGTCAAAAACGTCGGCGAAATCTGACCGCGTGTCGCCGGGCTGACTCATCAGCAAGCCGGTGTCCACGAGGGCAAAGACGATGTCGCCCAGGTGTGCCGTCGAACGCACTCCCCAATGTTCCAGCACGAGACGGGACATCACGCCGAAGCGCTCCAGCGCGAGCTCACGCACCGCATGGGCCAGCTCTCGGCCCTCCACATGACGCCGATCGGGAAGTCGCGATTGGAGACACTCCAGCGACGCGAGTACGAACAGAAACGCGCTTTCGTGAAAACGCGTTTCGCGCAACCGGATCTCGTCCATCAATCCATCGCGAAAGCCGAGTTCTTCCACCAACTCCCTCCTTCTTGCTGCAATCAACCGTGACCACGGCGGACGCAACAAAATGCTTAATGCGGTCGCCGTCCACAACCGTAATCATCGCGGCAATTCGTTATGCCAGACCGGGTTAGGAACGACTAAGAGAGACGATCGACGACGCGAGTGAAAATCTCCGCGGCATGTGCCAGCGCGTCGCGCTCGCCGGATGTGAGTTCGCTTATCGGACCCGCGAGGTGCACGACGCGTCTCGCACGACCTTCACGCAGCAAGGCTGCGCCCTTCGTGGTCGCGCGGAGTCGCACCACTCGCCCGTCATTCGGGTCTTCCTCCCGGCGCACCAGTCCCGCGACTTCGAGTGCATGTACAAGACGCGTCATCGTGGGAGGCTTCACCTGTTCCGCCGCGGCCAGTTCGCCGAGTGTGAGTGGTCCACCAAAGACGACGACCGAGAGCGCGGATAAACGCGGTCCGGTGAGACCGGCCTTCACGTCCTCGCGCCGCAGGCGGCGCAACAGGTGGATCGCGAGGCTGTGCCAGCGGTCAGCGAGTTCATCTGGGGCGCTGGCGCCCCGACCTCTTGCGCGCATGGACCTCCCGTGCCAGACTGTTAGCAAAGCTAACTATCTTGCCTGCCACGGCAAGCTACGGGAGGAAGCCATGACTGCCACCACCACGACCCTGCAGGGACTCGGCGCGATTGGTCAGATCGCGGTGAATGCCCATGACATTCCGCGCGCGGTGAAGTTCTATCGCGAGGCCCTGGGAATGCGCTTCCTCTTCGAGGCGCCACCGAAAATGGCATTCTTTGACTGCGGTGGCGTGCGACTCATGCTCTCGCTGCCGGAAACCCCGGAGTTCGACCATCCAGGCTCGGTCCTGTACTTTCGCGTAGACGACATCGACCAGGCGTATGCGACGCTCAAGGAGCGCGGCGTCGACTTCAAGGACAAACCGCACCTCATCGTGCGCATGCCCGACCACGAGTTGTGGATGACGTTCTTCAAGGACAGCGAGGGAAATACGCTGGCGTTGATGGCAGAAAAAAAATAGGAGACTGGAGACAGCAGCGGTTGAAAATCATGAGGGCCCACGCGTAAGCGCGGGCCCTCAGTTCATCCCTGCCTCCTGCCTCCTCCTGCCTCCTAGTCTTTCTTCACGATCTTGTTTCTCAGCACGCCGATCCCCTCGATCTCTATTTCGACAACATCACCAGGCTTCATGGCCTTGGTGGTTCC
>DATMBT010000574.1:0-10452 GCA_035559475.1 Gemmatimonadaceae bacterium | reverse complement strand
CGCCACCTGGGCGACCCCGCCATCCGGCAGTCGTACGTGACGCCGATGTTCGACCTCATCGCGCCGCGCTACGACGACTTCACGCGGGTCTTTTCGTTCGGGATGGACCAGGGCTGGAAGGCAAAGGTGATCGACGTGGCGGCGGCGGCCATACCTCGCAACGGAGTGGTTGCCGACATCGCGACGGGGACCGGAGACCTCGCGTTTGCGCTCGCTGCTCGTCGCCCGGACGTGCGCGTTGCCGCGACCGATGTGTCAACGAGAATGCTCGCGCTGGCCAGCGCGCGGGGACGACACATCGGGCTCGCGGGTGGCGACATCAGCGCACTGCCTTTCCCGACAGCTTCGGTCGATGGCGTTACCGCCGGTTATGCGCTGCGCAATACGCCCGACTGGCGCGCATCACTCGCCGAACTCGCGCGCGTCATCAAGCCTGGCGGGCATCTCTTCACGCTCGACTTCTACCTGCCTCAGTCGCGACCGTGGCGCAGCTTGTTCCTCGGCTGGTTGTCGGTCGCGGGGCGCGTCGTTGGCTGGTGGTGGCATCGCGAGCCGATGGCCTACGGCTACATCGCGCATTCCATCGCGCACTTCACCACGGCACGCGACTTCGAGACCGCGCTGCAACACGCAGGCTTCGCGGTCGTCGCGACGGAGCAACGATTAGGTGGCGGAGTTGTGCTGCATCACGCCCAACGACGTTAGGTCGAAAGGGCTTCGGTGGGCTCAGCCGGCCGGTGGAGACGCGGCGCGTCCGTGCATCTCGTCGATGTGAATGCGGAAGATCACGTTGCGTCCGGGCGTCGGATCGTGGTCGGTCAGCGCCGTCGGCACCAGGCGGCGGATGACTTCAACCGCCGCGCGCCACGCTTCGGCGTCCTCTTCAGTGGCGAAATAGACCGTTCCCTTCACCACCACGCTGCGCCAGTCGAACAATCCGCGCGCCTCGTCAATCTCGAACGCGACCCACGGGTGGTGCGACAGTTGGGTCAGCTTGGTTCCGGGACTGGTGCGGCACACCAGCCAACCGTGCTCATAGACGTAATGAATCGGCTCAATGTCGACCCGATCACGGAACGTGAACGCAAGCCGACCGTAGGAGTGATCCTTCAGCATGGCCTCGATTTCACTGAAATCGAGGTCGCGAAAGACGGGAACCGTCGAGGGTGTGCTGTGCATTACGCCTGCGAGGTCCGGTGGGGAATCTCTGCGATCGGTACCGTGAATGAAAAGGTGCTGCCGGCTCCTTCGGTACTATCGACCCAGATTCGCCCTCCATGCGCTTCGACAATGCCACGGGCGATGGCCAGACCAAGTCCGGTCCCCGCGGTGCGAGCGGTTCTTCGCGAGTGCCAGTGGCGGTCGAAAATACGGGGCAAATGGTTCGGCGGAATCCCGACACCCGTGTCCTTCACAGCAATCCGCAGCGCGTTGTCGGTGCGCTCGGCCGAAATGGTGACGTCGCCGCCGGCCTCGGTGAACTTCACCGCGTTCGATGTGAGGTTCACGAGTACCTGCACAAACCTTGTCGGGTCTACCTGGACCGCAGGCAGCGAACGCGGCAACAAGACTCGAACGGTGACATGTCGTTCGAGTGCTGCCGAACGAGTCATCTCGAGGACGCTTTCCACCAGCGGCTCGACATGCTGTGCCGACGGATCGACCCTGAGGTGACCGGAATCGATCGTCGCGACATCAAGGAGGTCCTGGATCAGCCGGTTCATCATGCTCGCTGATTCGATCATCGTGTCAACCAGCTCACGCCTGTTGTCTTCAGTTGCTTCCGCGTTCAGGGCCCTCGCACAGAGACTGATGGCCGCGAGCGGGTTTCGAAGGTCGTGAGAGACCACGCCCAGGATTTCATCCCGTGCCACGGTCGCCCGTTGCGCCGTCCGGTACAAACCGGCGTTGTCGATCGCCAGCGCAACGAGCTTCGACATCGTCTCCGTGATCTTGAGACGTTCCCCATCGGTGGGTCGGACCACATCGGTGGAGAGGAGCGTGAGTGCGCCAACCAGTCGGCCACGAGCAACCAGCGGCAGGCTCGTCATGCTGGTAATGCCGATTCTGCCTGTGGCGGCGACGATCGACGCGCTTGCACTGGGGGGGGGCGCACCCGGCGCGGCGTCCACGGTAACACTGCTGCGATCTTCAAAGGCCTTCGCCACCGGAAATGGCCAATTAGTCGGCGTCTCTCGTTCGTGTTCGAGCGCGCGAAGCGCCTTGGTTCGATCGGGATCTTCGTGGACACTCGCGATGCGTCGCGTGGTGCCGTCTTCGCCGAGCACGTCGAGGACGCAACAGTCCGCCAGATGTGGAATCGCGAGGTGCGCGGCGCTGATCAGCGACGACTCGTAGTCAAGTGACGCGCTGAGTGTCGCTCCTGCATTCGCCAGGAAATGTTCGTCCTGTTGCTGTCGATGTCGTTCGGTGATGTCGCGGAGCAGCACGGTGTACAAGCGTCGGCCGGGGAGATCGAGATGCGAAATCGATGCCTCGGCGGGGAACTCGGTGCCATTGCGGCGAAGGCCGACGATTTCCTGACGATGGCCCATGAGACGCGCGACTTCGGTGGCAGCGCCGAAACGCTTGACGTGGCGCTCGTGGACGTCGTGAAAGCGACCGGGAAGGAGGATCGAGAGCGGTTGGCCGATCACGTCATCGGCCTTCCACCCGAACGTGGTTTCGGCGCCCTGGTTGAAGACGATGATGCGCTGCTCCTCGTCGACGGTGATGATGGAGTCAACCGCGATTGCCGTGATGCCGGCGGCCTGCTGTTCGGACGCGCGCAATTCCGTCTCCAGCGATCGCGACGCCTGACGATCGCGCTTCACGCCACGAAGCGCAGTGAGGACGGCGACTGTAGCGACCAGCGCGAGGATCACGCTCAGCCATCCCCTGCCCGGACCGGGGCGCCCCGATGCGTCCAGCACCTCCACAACGACGAGGACCAGCACGGCCGCGGCTGCGATTGGCAGCGCGGCGCCCCGGCGCGTCCCGGCGACGACGGGGGACATCAGAAGATGCGGAGGTTGACGTACTTGCGCGGATTCTTCTGCACGTCGGCGAGCAGCAGGTTCAGCTGCCGCATCGCCGAGTCCGCGTTCCGGTACAGGGTGGGATCGTTGACCAGCAGGCCTAACGATCCGGAACCGGAGTGGATCTTCTGCGCAATGGAGTCACTGGTGGCGAGGAACGACTCGAGCCGCACCTGCGAGCGTCCGAGTTGCTCCGAGATGACCGCCAGCCGACGCCCCGTTTCCCGAAGCTGACGCGCCGCCTCTCCGGCGTCCGCGACGATCTGGTGCACTTCACCGCGCGCCGTGGATGAGTCAACTCGTTCGGCAACGTCACGCAACAGTTCCGCCGACTTGACGAGTGACTGCACGCCAACGCGGACATCGGACGACACCGTGGTCATGTTGTTGGACTGCTCGCGAACCGTCTGGGCCAGGATCGTGGACAATTCCGAGAAGCTGCGGACCGACGAGCGGAGCTCCCGTGCGGCCTGGTCGTCAAATGCGACCTGGACTCGTTCAGCGACCGTGGCAACATCGCCGGCGATGCGGCCAGCCACTGCGGTCAGGCGGGCGATGTCAGGCAGGGTTGCCCCTGGAAGCACCTCGTCGTCCCGCGATGTCTCCGACAATTGGCGGAGCACGTCGGCGTCACGGCCCACGGCGTTGCGACTCGTTATGGTCGCCTGCCATTCGCCGAACAGGCTCGACTCGTTGAGCAGCACGACGGGATCGACGGGCAATTCAGCCGTTGGATCGAGCGTCATCCTTGCCACGACAAAGACGCTGTCCTTCAGTTCCATGGCTTCGATGCGCCCGGCACGGACGCCGCGGATGACCACGGGCGTCCCCACGCGGACGCCGCCGACATCCCGGAACCGCGCGCTCACCGTCGCCCGGTCCCGTCCAATGTCCGCCTGCTTCACCCAGAGCGTGGCGGCCAGAATGATGGCGGTCCCGGCCAGGATAGTGAGACCGACGGCGAAGTCGTTCGCTTTCTTCACGGTTTGTTCCCCAGTAGCCAGACGACGGCCCAGAAGGCATCGAGCACGAGAATGATCACGGCCGAATAAACCACGGCGCTGGTTGCGGCGCGCCCCACGCCCTGCGCGCCACCGCGGGCGGCCAGCCCCTGCATGCAGCCGATCCAGGTGACGGCCGTCCCGAAGGTGGCCGACTTCACCAGGCCATAGCGCACGTCGAACGCGTCGAAGAAGAGCCGCAATCCCTTCACGAACTCCTCGGACGAAATGCCTAACAGGAGGAGCGACGCCGCCCACCCGGCGGCCACGCCGACCACCATGGAGAGACCGACCACCACAGGAAACATGATGGTTCCCGCGAGTACGCGCGGCACCACGAGATACGCATACGGATCGTAGGACAGTGTCTCGAGGGCGTCGACCTGCTCGGTGACCTTCATGGTGCCCAGTTCCGCGGCGATGTTCGCGCCGACACGCCCGGCGAGGGCCAGCCCGGTCAGCACCGGGGCGAGCTCCATCGTGATCGTCTTCTCGACCAGCGTGCCAACGAAGTAGAGCGGCACCGCGCCGGTGAACGAGTAGCTGGCGAGCAACGACAGCACGATGCCCGTGAACACCGCGATGTAGAGCGCGATGGGCAGCGAGCGCACGCCGAGTTCGCGCGCGTGCATGGTGGTCTCCGGCCACCAGGTCGACACGTCCCTGGAGGCCACCAGCGTGTCACCCACGAACCGGCCCGAGCGTCCCAGTCCCTCGATGCGCTCGCGGCCCCATCGCCCCAGGGATTCAATCCCTTCGACGGCCCTCACACGCGCCCCCGGATGTGGCGCCACTCGTCAGGCGCCACCGGATGGTCACTCGCGGGCGAGCAATCCGAGACGCAGCGCCAGTTGCACGTAATCGGCGCGATGCGAGAGGCCCAGCTTCTCGTTGATTCGTTGTTTGTACGTGTCAACGGTCTTGGGACTGATGAAAAGCTTCTCGCCGATTTCCGGCGCCGAATACCCCTGCGCCGTGAAGCGCAGGACGTCCCGTTCCCGCTCCGTCAGGCGCTCGAAACGCTCCCGGTCCAGCTGATGCGGATCTTTCCTCGCCAGGCCCTGGGCCAGCACACGAGCCGCCGCCGGCCGGACATACACGTCACCCTTGGCCACTGCACGAACAGCATCGACGAGCTCACGGTCAGCGACGCTCTTCACCAGGTATCCCGCCGCGCCAGCTTCGAGCAGCGGCACAAGGTAATCCTCTTCAGGGTGCATGGTGAGGACCAGGACGCGCGTGCCGTTTTTCCGGGCCACCACTTCCTTCGTGGCGGTAATGCCGTCCATGCCGTTCATCGACAGGTCCATCACGACGACATGTGGATGGAACCGCTCTACCAGGGCCAGGGCTTCTTCGCCATTGCGTGCTTCGCCCACGACGTCGATGTCCTTCGCCGTGCGCAGTACCGCCTTGAGGCCCGCGCGCACCACGGTGTGGTCGTCGGCGAGCACCACGCGGATCAGGTCCTCCGTCATACCTCCTCCTTTCGTTGCCATGAATGCCCTGAACCCACTGTCGCGAGTTGCACTTTCACTTCTTCCGTGGCGGGGCGCGCCGGCACGATCACTCGCACGCGCGTACCCTGTCCCACGCCACTCTGCAGCGTCAAACGGCCCCCGACGAGCGCGGCACGCTCGCGCATCGTGAACAGCCCGAGGCCGGGCCGGCGTTGCTCAACAACCTCGGGCGCGAACCCGGTGCCATCGTCCGCGATCTCGAGTTCTGCCTCACTCGCCCCCACGTCCAGCCGGATCGTGATCGACTTTGCACGGGCGTGGCGGATCGCGTTGCCCACGGCTTCCTGGGCGACCCGGTAGAGCGCTGAGGCGCTGGCACTATCAATCGTGGTCACCTTTGCCGGGCCGGCATACGTGACCCTGACATCGCTCCGTTCGAGCGATTCCCGCGCGAGCAATTGAAGCGCAGCACCGAGACCCAGGTCATCGAGCACACGCGGGTGCACGGTGTGCGCGAGGAGCCGGACCTCCTCGAGCACATCGCTGACGATTGACCGGATCTTCGTGATTCTCTGCTCGAGTTGCGGATCGGAGTTCTGTGCGGTGAGCACGGTGAGCTCGAGCAGGAGCGCCGCCAGCGTTTGAGCCGTGGAGTCGTGCAGTTCTCGTGCGATGTTCGCGCGCTCACGATCCCCGGCCTGGATCACGTCGTCCGCAAGGGTACGCATCCGTGCACGATCCGCTTCCAGGCTGTCGAGCAGAACGTTCAGCGTATTGCCCACGCGCTGGATCCCCGCGTCGGCCACGACCGATCCCGGCACACGGGCGCCGAGTTCTCCCTGCGACACGCGGTGGGCGGTAGCCTCGAGGTCCTTCAGCGGACGAAGCGCGATGAAGACGAGTATCGCGTTGACTCCCAGGCCCAGTCCGAGGGCAACAAGGAGTACCACCCAGAGCTGGAAACCATGGCCAACCATGCCGCCGATTACCGTAACAACGACTGCCGCCGCCACGATGATGGCGTTTGCGCCGGCGATCTTTCCGATCAGCGGAACTCCAAGCGTCGAGACGAGCCAGTGCGGCAGATGCGCCGGCGCATTCCGCACTGGTCTGGTCGTCGCGCTGATCGAACTGGAATCCTTCACCGAGTTGGCTCCAGGTGCCGAGTACTGTTCCCAACGCAGAGCTTAAGCGGCCATGGGGACGACAGATGACAGCCGCTCCCTCATAATGTTGTCGGGGCTTCCCTGACACAGGTGGGGAGGCGAGTTCCCTTCCGTCAGTCTCGCGCACCCTTCACCTTCACTCCGCCCATGGACGAGACTGTTGTCCGACTTGCGGTTGCAGCCCTCGGCGGACTCGCGGTAGGCCTGGAACGCGAGTGGTCGGGGCACGCGCAGGGTCCGCTCGCCCGGTTCGCTGGGCTGCGGACCTTCATGCTCATTGGCGCACTGGGTGGGGTGTCGGGCTGGCTGGTTGCCACCGGGGCCGGTGCCGCCGGTACGGCGCTCCTGGCCGGTGGGTGTGCGCTGGTGGTCGCCGCCTACGTGCTCGCGGCGCGTCCCGGCGGTCATGCCATCGAGGGCACCACCGAGGTGGCCGCGCTGCTCGTGCTCGCGTTAGGCGTCCTGTCAGGGCTCGGCTTCTTCAGGCTGGCCAGTGGCGCCACCGCGGTGATGGTGCTTGCCCTCAGCGAGAAGGCGCGCCTTCAGGGCTTCGTGAGGCACATTGGTGAAGGCGAGCTGCGCGCCGGCCTGCAATTCGCCGTGTTGGCGCTGGTCGTATTGCCGCTCCTGCCAACGGGGACGTACGGTCCCCTGGGCGGGATCGACCCGCGCGGCCTCTGGATCGTCGTGCTGCTCTTTTCGGCGCTCAACTTCGCCGGGTACCTCGCGCGGCGCGCAGTGGGGCCCGAGCGTGGCTACGGCGTCACCGGCTTGTTAGGCGGGCTCGTCTCGTCCACGGCGGTGACGTTCCAGTTCTCGCGACTCAGCCGGGAAAACCTGTCGCTCGCCGCTGGCCTGGCACTGGGAGTCGTTGGCGCAAGCACGGTGCTGCTGCCGCGGGTCCTCATCCTGAGCGCGATCCTGAACATCGAGGTGGCGCGCGCGTTGCTGCGGTACCTCGTGCCCCCGTTCGTGGTCGGGATGGCGCTCGTGCTCTATGGCGCAGCCCGTCGCTGGGGAGAAGCCCAGGAGGCGAAGGAGACTGACGGCATCCAGAACCCGCTGCGGCTGACGTCCGCGATCAAGATGGCGCTCGCCTTCCAGGCATCCCTGATGCTGATCTCCTGGGCGAGCACTGCGATCGGCCAGTCAGGCGTGCTCGTGTCCGCCGCGCTGCTGGGACTCACCGACATGGATGCGCTCACGCTGTCGATGAATCGCCTGGGAACGACGCCCGACCAGGTTTCGCTCGCGGCGAAAGCGATCGCCATCGGCCTGCTGGGCAACGGGGCGCTGAAGGTGACGCTGGCCCTCGTGCTCGGTGGCACCGGGTATCGCCGCTTGGCAGCCCAGGGGTTATTGGCGCTGAGCCTGACTGGAGCCGTCGCGCTCTGGTTCTTCTGGTAACGCAATTGGGGTCAGACTCGATTTAAGGAATTGGGGCCAGACTCGATTTAGCTCGCACCCGGTTTAAATCGAGTCTGACCCCAATTGCCCTCGACACCCCGCCCCGGTTCCGCCTAACGGGAGAACGTCATGATCGTCTGGCCGCGGCCGTGGGCGATCCGCAGGATCCAGTCGCGTCCGTGCTCGTCACGCAGGATGTCGATGGCCTCCACGCCGCCGATGCCACGCGAGAGGTGGCGACTCGTGCCCTCGAACTCGCCCAGCATGATCTCCACCCGCTCGTCGTGGTGATCCCACGTCGTGCCAAGGAACGGATAGTCGTGCTCCTGCGCCTGGGCGCCCAGTTCGGGATCGTCCACCTCGAGCGCGGCCACGCGGCCGACATTCCGGCGGGTGAACGCGTCGAGTTCAACCCCCCATTCGGATCGCGGTATATCCACCCGTACGCTGGTTGACGGCCACGAGCCCTGACGCTCCGCTGCTTTCCCCGGTACCGCCAGCACCGCGCACTGCGCGCCTCGCAGCAAACCGGTCGCCGTGCTGCCGACCAGGAGGCGATCGACGAGCTTCGTGGTGCGACTCCCGGTGACGATGAGGTCCGCCTGTGTTGACCTGGCGAAGTCGAGAACCTCACGCGACGGTTTTCCGTTGCGCGTTACGGTCTCCACGGTGATCGACGCCGGGAGTCCGATCTCCGCCTTGACGCGATCGAACGCGGGGCCAATGCCCTCTCCGAACATTGCCATCCAGGCCGCAAAAGCCTCGGGCTGCAACTCCATTACCGGGGCGACATGCACGAGGTACACCATCGTCGCGGTGTCGATGAGGGAAAGCGCCTTTCGCGCCGCCCGTACGCTCGCCGCACTGAAGTCCATCGCGACCACGACGCGTCGCGGCAACTGCGTGAACTCCGGGGGCACGGCGAGGACCGGTATCTTCGTGTGCCGCAACGTGTGGATCGTTGTCTCGCCGCCGAAGATTCGATCGAACAGGTCATGATGCCCAAGGCCGAGGATGATCACGCGCGCACCGAGTTCGCTGGCAGCGCGCGCGATGGTCGTCGCCGGATCGCCGTCCCGGATCTCGATCTTCCACCCGGCAGTCCCTGAACCCAGCGCGTTCAGCTGGTCCCGTACGCGCCCCAGTAATGCCTGACGACGTGTCTCGTCGGTGTCGATCGGCGGGATGATCATCCCGTAGTCGCCCGCGACCAGCGGGAGGCCTTCGAGGACCGAGAGCACAACCACTTCCGCCTCGGCGTGTCGGGCCATCGTCGCGGCGGCGCGCAACGCGCTTTCCGCGGACTTCGTTCCGTCCGTGGCCACCAGGATCGGTCCGAGGATTGTCGATTCGTCGGCGTCTGGCCAATAGCCGGCTTCCGGCCGTTCCGTCGCGGTGATCATCAGTCACCTCCGTGAGTCGTGCACCCGTGCAGGACAACACCCGCCTAACCACACCAAGGATCGCTCACTCAACCGGGTGCGGCGTCGGGTCGCCTACTCTATGTGTGTACGGCAGACGACGATGGTTCCGTCAGGAACTCGCCGACGACGTTGCCGAGCCGGCCATCGAAGCGACGCCAACCGTGCCCGAGGGAGCGATGCCAGCGTCACGAGGTGACGCGCTGGCCCGAAGTGCGTTGAGGATGACGGCCACGTCGATCGCTTCCTGCAACAACGCACCGAACACCGGGGTGATGAAGCCGAGGCTGGCGGCGATCATGGCTGCCCCACTGAGCGCGAGACCAACACCAATGCTCTCTCTCGCCACGCGCATGGTGCGCCTGCCTATCGAGACCGCCTCGGCGATGAGTCCAAGGTCATCCGTCAGGACCACGATGTCCGCCGCCTCCGCGGTGATGCCTCCGCCGTGGCCCGCGAGCGCAATGCCAACGTCGGCGCGAGACAAGGCCGGCGCATCGTTGGTACCATCCCCCACCATCATCACGCCCAGCCCGGTCGCAGCGAACGCGGCGACGTGCTCGACCTTGTCAGAGGGAAGCAGGCCTGCGTACACCTCGGTTATTCCCACCGACTGTGCGACGTCGATGGCGTTTCGCGCATCATCGCCTGAGAGCAGCACAATTCGATGAAAGCCAAGCGGCGTCAGCGAATTCACCAGGGAGTGTGCGCCTGGTCGCAGCCGGTCGGCATAGTCGATGAAGCCTGCCACGCGCCCATCGATCGCAACCCACGCTCGCAACGCCGCGTCCATGCTGGCCTCTGTGTCGACAACCTCCTTCACGATCGCGTGCAGGAACGCGCGCGAACCGATAGCGATGCTGTGGCCTTCAACCACACCGGAAACTCCTTGTCCTGGCGCTTCCACCACGTCAGTGGCAATCGGCAGGGCCGGCGACTGCCGCAGGGCGGCCTCCACG
>DATMBT010000573.1:0-3069 GCA_035559475.1 Gemmatimonadaceae bacterium | reverse complement strand
TGCCCCAATTGGTGAATTTCGGATAGAACTTGATCGCGCCGTCGACATCGGGCGTCGTGAGCTCGTACCAGACGAATTGTCCGTGCATGAGAGTCGTGCCAGGGTTGGAGGGACCTTCGGAGACCATAGAAAGGGACTGCTGCGGAGCGGTTCCGTCCAGTCATCCGGGCTGTAACGAGTGCTGATCTCACGATTTGCGGTCAGCAGCAGCTGGTCCCAGCCTTTTCGCCGACCGGCCTCAGCGGCAACTTCGGGAGGGCCGACGAGTTGCCTCGGTCTCAGTCCTGCCGCAATGCGACGAGCGGGTCAGTCCGTCCCGCGTTCCGCGCCGGGATGTAGCTGGCTGCCACTGCCACCGTTGCGAGTACGGCGGCCGTGCCGATGTAAGTCAGCGGATCCGAAGCGCTGATGCCGAACAGGAACGCCGCCAACGCTCGCGTCACGGCAAATGAGATCGTGAGGCCGATGGCGAGCCCGAACACCGCGAGCCTCACGCCATGACCGACCACGAGACGCCGGATGTCGTCCGGTCCGGCACCTAACGCAACACGCACGCCGATCTCGCGCGTGCGCTGGCTGACGGTGTACGCCACCAGTCCGTAGATCCCGAGTGCCGCCAGCGCGAGGCCAAGGATACCGAAGCCCTGGGCGATTGACCCGGCGACCTGCCAGGGCAGCGTGACCATTTCCACCGCAGCCGCGAGCGTCATTGGCGACTGCAGCGGCAGCCGGGCATCGAGCGCCTTCGTTTCCCGCCGCAGGTCAGCCAGGGCACCGGCTTTGTCGCCGCGGAAACGCAGCACCAGCGTCATGTCCGAGCTTTCGCTCGAGCTCTGCAGGTACGCCCGGTACACAAACGGGGGAGGCGCCTGGCCGGCGATTCGATGCCGTCCGTCCTCCACGACACCGATGACCTCCGCCCATTGGTCTTCGCCGAAACGCACGCGTTTGCCGAGCGGGCTCGCGTTAGGCCAGAAACGGCGCGCCATGGCTTCGTTGATGATCACGACGCGTGGAGTGCCCTCACGATCGGTTGACGTGAAGTCGCGACCGCTGACCAGCCGCACGCCCAGCGTTTCGAAGTAACGCGGCGCGACGACATTCGTTTCGGTCTGCATGGTGCCCAGTTCAGGCGCATCCTCGACGGCCAGGCTGGTGTTCGCCCAGCCCATCCCGATATGAACGCCGCGGGCCATGCTGACGGCTTCGACACCAGGCAGTGCCTCGAGGTTTTCGGTCAATCGCTGGTACAACACGCTCGCCTGCGGCGCGGTGTACCCGAGCGGCTCAGGGTTGAGTGTGGCGGTCAGCACTGTTTCGGGATTGTGGCCCGGGTAGACGGTCTGGCCGTAGCGCAACGCGCGAGCGAACAATCCGGCGCCGACCAGCAACACCAGCGACAGCGAGACCTGCCCGACGACAAACGCCTGGCGCATGCGCGACCGCCTGCCGCCTCCCGCCGATGCCACGTCCTTCAGTGCCGACTGCAGGTCAGTGCGCGACGCTTCGAGCGCTGGTGCGAGACCGAAAACGATCCCGGTACCCAGTGCGAGGACCAGCGTAAAACCGAGGACACGCCAATCCACCTGCGTGTCGAGGGCGAAAGGAATGGCGACCGGCACCGGGATCGTCGCCACGAGGCGCGTCAACCACAGCGTCAGCAGCATGCCTAACGTTGCGGCCACGAGGAACAGCAGCGTGCTCTCGGTGAGCAGCTGCCGGATCAGGCGGCCGCGCGTAGCCCCGACCGCCAGCCGCACCGCGACCTCGCGCCGCCTCACCGTGGCGCGCGCCAGCAACATCCCGGCAACGTTCGCGCAAGCGATCAGCAGCACCGATCCGACGATGGCCAGCATCAGGGCGGCCACGCCGAGCAGCCCCACGAGGATGTTCGACGGATAGGCGCCAACCGGGGCCACCTCCAGGCCGAGGTTCACGCGCTTCGACGTCTGGCCGGCTTCCGGATAGGCCGCCTCGAGCTGCCGGTCGAAGAGGCTGAACGCAGCCTGCGCCTGGTCACGCGTCACGCCAGGCTTGAGCCGGGCCGTGAGTTTCAAGTTGCTATGCCCGCGCGACAGGGAGATGCCGGGCCTGGCGAGGAGCTGCGCCTGCATCATCAGTGGCGCGTAGAACGCAGGCGCGAAGGCGCTGTAGGTGCTCGTGAACCCCTTCGGCGCGATGCCAATGACGGTGAAGGGCTGGCCGTTGAGGTCAACGCTTTTCCCAATGAGCGACGAGTCGCTCCCGTAGCGGCTCTGCCAGAACGCGAAGCTGAGGACGGCGACCGGATGTTCACCCGGTACCTGGTCCTCGTCAGGCGTGAAGAGGCGGCCGAGCGCGGGCCGGACGCCGAGGACAGGGAAGTAGTTCCCGGACGCGAGCATGCCGTAGACCTGTTCGACCTGTCCGTTCAACTCGAGACTGGCCGCCGCCTCGGTCCACGCGACGATCTCGCCAATGTCCGTGCGAGCCCGGAGGTCGAGGTAGTCCGGGTGGGAGAGCGTGTGAATGGTGCTCCCGTCCGGACCCGGCTTGTTGACACTCACCAGGCTGGCCGCATCCCGGACGGGAATTGGCCGCAGCAGCATGGCGTTCAGCAGGCTGAAGACCGTGGTGGTGGCGCCGATGCCGATCGCGAGCGACAGCGCAGCCACGAGCGTGAACCCGGGGTGCTTCACGAGCATCCGAGCGCCATATCGAATGTCCTCGAGCATCCAATCCTCCAGATCTCCGGGGTGGGGCCGGTCGCGTTCTCGGCGGCTTCACAAGCGTACGGTGGGCGGCGGCCAAAGATTCCACGCGCACCTCAGGGGGATCCAATCCCTTGCCTCAGGGGGTGACGACTCCCCTCCGTGCTGCACGGCGCACACATTCGATGCGCGATCCTACGACTTGGAGCCTTCGTGCCTCGAACCGCCCGCCAATTGTGCTTTTTCGCCTTCGCCCTCGCCGTCAGCGGCCTCCCGGCGACCCACATTCCCGCGCAGGGGAACGTCAACCCGCGCGACACGACCATGATCAACCGGTCGGCGAACCCGCTTCTCGCGGACTTCCGGTTCCGGTCCATCG
>DATMBT010000572.1:0-9434 GCA_035559475.1 Gemmatimonadaceae bacterium | reverse complement strand
GCCGCAGGCCAGCAGGACAGCCGAGAGTGCGAGCAAGGCGAGCCTGGCTGGGTTCATGCGGGTCCTCGAGTCGGTGGAGTTGGTCTTGAGCCAGCCAAACTTCACGCCGAACAGCGACGTGCGCCACCTGCTGAGCTGGCTGAAGTTCTCGAAAGCCGCTCGCTCGAACTCACGGCCTGCCCGGTCGCGCCGATCCCCCTGCCGCGTTCTAACGCTGGAATGGCGAGACCGCGTGCGTGATCCGACCGCCCGCAACGGTGAGCAACACCCTCGCTTCCTTCAGCTGCGTGGCCGGGATCGCAAACAGGTCGCGGTCGATGATCACGAAGTCCGCCAGCTTCCCCGCCGTCAGGGCGCCCTTGTTCGCTTCCTCACCCTCGGCCCAGGCGTTGTTCACCGTGTACGAGCGAAGACTCGTCTCCAGATCGAGTCGCTCCTGCGGGAACCACCCGCCCTCGGGCTTTCCATCGAGCGTCTGCCGAGTCACCGCGGCGTAGAGGATGGTCATGGGGTTCGCGGTATACCAACTCGCGTTCGTCCCTGGCCAGTCCGAGCCAAACAGGAGTGGCACACCCGCGTCGTGGAATGTCTTGAACGCATACGCCCACCGCGAGCGCGTACCGATGCGCTCTTCCATCCACCGCATGTCGTCGATGGCGTGGTAAGGCTGCACTTCGGCGATGATGCCTAACCGCTTGTAGCGCTGTGCGACCTCGGCGTTGTGGATGACCTGAGAGTGAATGATGCGCCACCGCCGCTCCTTCGGCCCGTTGACCCGCATCACCTTCTCCATGATGGAGAGCACACTGTCGATGGCAAAGTCACCGATAGCGTGCACGTTCGCCCACCACCCGGCGGAGTCGAGGCCGAAGAGGAGGCGCTCCATGTTGCCGGGTGGATTCATCCCCGAGCCGGGGCCATCGGTCGCTGCGGTGTTCGTACTGTCGCGCCACTCTCCAACCTTCCCCGAGTGGAGCTGTGGTTCGTAGAAACGCGCGGTGGAGTTGCCCTGAATGCCGTCGACGAACCCCTTGAGGGCGCGGATGCGAATCCAGTCGTCGCCGAAGCCCGGCGAGATGCCGGCGTACGTCAACTCGTTCCATTTGTCGAGCGTGGGGCGCGCGAATACCCTCACGGTGAGCTCACCGCGTCGCTTGAGCTCCGTGTAGACGGGAAGCTGTGTTGGCGGTGTGATATCGTGGATCGTGGTAACGCCAAGTTCGCTCAGGTGCTGCAGCGCTGCGCGGGCTTCGCGGAGCCGTTGGTCGAAGGTTTTGGTCGCGATGGCAGCGCGCACCCGAGCCAGGGCGGAGCCACTCACTCGGCCCGTGGCGTCGCCATTCACGCATTCGAGCCCGTCTGTTTGACCGACGCAGGACAAGCCTGCGGCGCGCAGAGCCGCTCCGTTTGCGAGATACGCGCTCCGATCCCAGCGATTGAGCAGTGCCGGCGTGTTAGGCGTCACCGAGTCGATGATCGACCGATCCGGGGAGAATTTCGTCGTCGGGCGATTGGCAGCGGCGCCGGTGCTGTTGGCCGGGTTGTCCTCGTACGCCCCCCAATCGCCGCCAGTGAGCCAGGCACCGGGACTCATGCGTCGCACCGCCGCCTTCACACGTTGGGCAAATGGCCCCGCGGTGTGGACGTCGAGCAGGTTCGCGCCGATGAGCAACGCGCCCGCCTGCGCGAAGTGCGTGTGATCGTCGATGAAGCCCGGCGTCATGAAGCGCCCGCCGGCATCAATCACACGGGTGCGCGATCCGCGATGCGCGTCCGCTTGCGCATTCGTTCCCACGGCGATGAGCCGCTCACCACGAACAGCAAGCGCCTCCGCACGCGGTCGGGTCGAATCGCCGGTCCAGATACGGGCGTTGCGTACGATGAGGTCCGCATCCTGGGCACGGACCGGCGACACCAGTGTGGTGAGCGCTCCGCACACTGCAGCGACAACGGACCACGTGGAGGTTCGGATGGTAACCATGCGTCTCGCGGTCATGGACAATGGAGAACCTATGCCTGAAAGCGAGCCGGTGCAGTCCTCGTTCAGCTTCGCTGATGGTGCAGAGTCGACCGCTGCCGTAGCCGGGAACTGACCATCCCGCGCCCCTTGGCACCGAAGGACGGCCAGGGTCATCAGCCAAGCTTATGGCGCAACTGCTTACCCCTCATACATTAGAGTGGGGTTAACCGACGAGGCCCTTGATGCCGCTGCACCGAACCGCAATCGCCATCGCAGCCGGAGCCTTTGGGAGTATCGCGGTCACGGCGATTGGCGTTTCCGCCCCCCGGTCCAGCACACCCGCACACTCACCTCCACCCACGACGGCACCGCTGGTCGCGAGCGCGCATGCTTCGCTCGCGGCGCCTGGTCGCCATCCGAAGACCAGAGGCGGGCGAGGCATCGAGAGCGCCGCGCTCTCTGATGTCGTCAAGAACTTCTGCACGGGCTGTCATAATCCGCGTCAGCTGCGCGGAAATCTCGACCTCACCGGCTACAACGTCGACTCGGCGCCGGCCCGCCTCGATGTCTCCGAGAAGATGATTCGCAAGCTGCGGGCGCAGATGATGCCGCCGCCGGGCTCGAAACGTCCACAGGGCGATACCCTGCTCGCGCTCGCAGAAACGCTGGAGAACATCATCGACAAGGGGGCCCGGCCCAACCCGGGCTCGCGCACGTTTCAGCGTCTCAACCGCGCCGAGTATGAGCGCGCAGTCCGCGACTTGCTCTCCGTCGAGATCGACGCTGGAGACTATCTGCCGCTCGACACGAAGAGCGCGAACTTCGACAACATCGCCGACGTGCAGTCGTTGTCACCTACGCTGCTCGAGGCATACCTCAACGCGGCGGCGGCCGTGAGCCGGATCGCGCTGGGCGACCCTAACGCGCCAGCGCTTTCGACGAGTTATCCCGTGTCGGTATTTGAGTCTCAGAATCCCTGGGATCACATCGAGGGCACGCCGTACGGGACGCGAGGTGGCATGGTCGCGGCGCACCCCTTCCCGGCCGATGGGATGTATTCGTTCCGTGTGGAGGTTCGTGGTGGCGTAGGGACCAGGCTCGAGGATGTCGACGTCTCGATCGATGGCCAGCGCGCGGCGTTGCTCAAATACGAAAAGGGTGTCGAGCGATCGTTATCATCCGCGGACGCGCCGCAGGGCGCGGACTATTTGCGGACGGAGCCAATTCTGGTCAAAGCGGGACAGCAGCGCGTCTCGGTCGCCTTTGTGCGTCGGAGCGAAGGGCCGTATGAAGACCTGATCCGGCCGCATGACTGGTCGATGGCGGCAAGTGGCAGCAACAGCGCCGGCACCACCGCTCCACCGCACATCATGGAGCTCACCATCGTCGGGCCATTGAAGGCGACCGGCGTTTCAGAATCGCCCAGCCGGCAGATCGTGTTCTCGTGCCGCCCGGCGAGTCCCGCAACCGCACAGGCGTGCGCCGAGCAGATCATCACCCGCATCGGCACTCGCGCTTACCGTCGTCCGCTTACGCAGCACGACCGGGATGGCCTGATGGGCTTTTACCGGAAGGGGGCGGCCGCGGCTGCAGGCGGCGAGAACGCATTCGAGCAGGGCATCCGGACAGCGCTTCAGGTGATGCTGGCGAGCCCGCACTTCGTATTCCGTTTCGAGCGAGTGCCGCCTAACGTCGCGCCTGGTCACAACTACAATATCAGCGACGTCGAACTCGCCTCACGTCTCTCGTTCTTCCTCTGGGGCACGATTCCCGATGAGCCGCTGATGGCGGCGGCCACCGCGAGGAAACTCTCCGATCCAGCGACGTTGAACGCGCAGGTCCGACGGATGCTGGCGGATCCTCGCGCCGAAGCGCTTTCGACGCGCTTTGCCGCCCAGTGGCTGAGGCTCCAGGATCTCGATCTCGTCCATCCCGATCCGTTCTGGTTCCCTGATTTCGACCAACAGCTCGCCGACGCCATGCGCCGTGAGACCGAGCTGCTCTTCGCCGACCTGGTTCGCCGGAACGCGAGCCTGTTCGACCTCCTGACCGCGAACTACACCTTCGTCAACGAGCGACTCGCCCGGCACTACGGCATCCCGAACGTGGCCGGATCGGAGTTTCAGCGGGTGACCTACGCTGACACCGTCAGGCGGGGGTTGCTGGGGCACGGAAGCATTCTCGTGCAGACATCGCTCGCGAATCGCACGTCACCGGTGTTGCGCGGCAAGTGGGTGATGGAGGTGCTCATGGGAATGCCGCCGCCTCCTCCGCCCCCGGGAGTACCCGATCTCGAGGAGACGGCTGGCTCCAAGGACGGTCGCAGCCTGACCACGCGCGAACGGATGGAGCTGCATCGCTCGAACGCGATCTGCAAGACGTGCCATCAATACATGGATCCGATCGGGCTCGCACTCGACAACTACGACGTCACCGGCAAGTGGCGCTACCGGGAGAACGGCGCCCCGCTCGACACTCGCGGGACGATGTATGACGGTCGCGCGGTCACGACGCCGATGGACCTGACGCGATCGCTGCTCTCCCGTCCTGTTCCGCTGGCGCGCGCGTTCACCGAAAACCTGATGGCGTACGCCGTGGGTCGCCGCGTCGAGGACTACGATCAGCCCGCCATTCGGGCCATCGTCCGTGAGGCGGAAGCCAATGGATACAAGATGTGGTCGTTTATCAACGCGGTCGTGAAAAGCCCGGCGTTCCGCAGCAGACGAGCGGAAGGAACCATCACCGAATCACCAGGGGTCACCAAACCATGACCATGTTCACTCGCGGACCCATGCCCCGGCGGACGTTCCTCCGAGGACTCGGCGCCACGATTGCGCTCCCGCACTTGGAAGCGATGATTCCGGTGTTTCGCGGCTCGGCGGCAGCGGCCGACAAGACACGACTCGTCTGCATCGAGTCCGTGCACGGGGCGGCTGGGAGCAATGCGTGGGGCGCGACCAAGAACCTCTGGGCGCCCGCGGCAGTCGGTCGCGATTTCGAGCTGATTCCGGAGGGTGCGTTGCCGTCGCTCGAGCCGTGGCGGAAGTACCTGACCATCGTCAGCAACACCGACGTGCGCATGGCGGAGCCGTTCGAAGCGCCTGAAATCGGTGGTGACCACTTCCGGTCGAGCGCGGTGTTTCTCACCCAGGCGCATCCGAAGCAGACGCAGGGCTCCGACCTCTACGTAGGCACCTCCTTCGACCAGATCGTCGCTCGCCGCATCGCCGAGGACACGGCGATTCCGTCGATGCAGTTGTGCATCGAGAACCTCGATCAGGCCGGCGGCTGTTACTACAACTATGCGTGTGCTTATACGGACACGATCAGCTGGGCGAGCCCCAGTGAGCCGCTCCCGATGATTCGCAACCCTCGGGTAGCGTTCGAGCTGCTGTTCGGCGCGGGCAATAACAATGCGGATCGCATGTCACGCCGGCGGGCAAACCAGAGCATACTCGACTGGATTCTGGGCGAGGCGAAGGGGTTGAAGCGCGAGTTGGGTTCGATGGATCAACAGCGCCTGGACAAATACCTCGAGGACATTCGCGAGCTGGAGCGCCGCATTGCGGCCGTCGAAACGCGCAACTCGAGCGGCGAGCCGCGCGAGATTCCCGAAGCGCCAATCGGCGTGCCCGACTCGTTCGCTGAACACATGAAGCTGATGTTCGATTTCCAGGTGCTCGCGCTCCAGTCCGACATGACGCGCGTCATCTCGTTCAAGACGGGCCGCGACGCCTCGAGCCGCGCGTTTCCGGAGAGTGGGACGAACAAGGGATTCCACCCGGCCTCGCACCATGGCGGCCGGGAGGCGGCGATCCTCGAGTACAACCTGATCAACCGCTATCACGTCAGTCTCCTGCCGTATTTCCTCGAGAAGTTGCACAACACCATCGAGGGTGACAGCAACCTGCTCGAGAAGACCGTCATCATGTACGGATCGCCGATGGCTGACTCGAACATCCACAATCACCGGCGCTGCCCGCTGATTCTGTTGGGCCATGGGAACGGCCAGCTCGAGGGCAACCTGCACCTGAAGGCGCCCGATGGGACGCCGATGGCGAACGTGATGCTGGAACTGATGCACAAGTTCGGTCTCGATAACGTGAACAACTTCGGTGACAGCACGGGTGGGTTTGCGCTGACGGCGCCGTTAGGCACGCGCGCCAGCCAGGGGTAGAAAGTCTAAAGGCGTCCTCTAAATGCGTCCTCTGACAGCGTGCTCTGAAGGCGTCCTCTACGAGCGTCCTCGAGAAGCGAATACTGTTAGAGCACGCGGTTAGAGCACGCTGTTATGACGCCGTTAGAGGACGCCGTAAGAGCACGATTTTAGAGGACGCCGTCAGAGCACGATTTTAGAGCACGCTGTCAGATTAGCCCCTTTGAGCACGCCCTTTGAGCGAATTCACATGCGACAATACCTGCTGAGCATCCTTTCTGTCCCGCTGCTGCTCGTCGCAGCCGTGCCTCCATCGCCCATCGCCGATGCGGCGATGAAGGGAGACGTCGCCGCCGTGCGGGCGCTGATCGCCCGACGTGCCGACGTGAACGCGGCTCAGGGCGACGGAATGACGGCGTTGCACTGGGCAGCTGAACGGGGCGACTCGGCGATGACCGCCGTGTTGATCCGCGCAAAGGCAAACGCGGGTGCCACGACCAGGATCGGCGACTACACACCGCTCCACATCGCGGCCAAGGGAGGAAAAGGCTCCATCGTGAAAGCGCTATTGAGCGCGGGAAGCGATGCGAAGGCTCGCACGGCCTCGGGCGCCACGGCACTGCATTTCGCCGCCGCCGCGGGCGACACGATTTCGATCAATGCACTTCTGAACAGCGGCGTGGACGCGAATGCCCGCGAGAACGAGTGGGGGCAGACGCCGCTCATTTTCGCGGCGACCAATGGCCGCGCCGACGCGGTCCGTGTGCTCATGCGGCGCGGCGCCGACGCGAGCATTCACACGAAAGTCGTGAACCTGGGCGAGCAGGCAGCCTCCGAACAGGCGGCCGCGCGCAAACGGGACGCAGTCCTTGTTTCCTTCGAGCCGGAGAAGCACCGCGACACGGCATCGGCACCTAACGCCGCTGCAGCAGGCGGCCGGGCAGCGGGACCTCGTGCGCCCACACCGAAAGGCCCGTTCACTCCGGCCCAGATGCAGCAGGCGATCGACTCCGGCCGGGCCGTGTTACTCTCGCCGTCGTCTGGCCGGGGCCCCGCGCGCGAAGAGGTGGACACGATCAACGGCGGCGTCGCGGGCTTCCAGTCCGCGGTGGGGGCCGTTGGGGGACTCACCGCATTGCACCACGCGGTACGGCAAGGAAACGCCGAAGCGGTGGTCGCGCTGCTGGACGGCGGTGCCAACCTGAACGACGTGAGCGCGACGGACAAGACGACACCGCTGTTGCTGGCAGCGATCAATGGCCAGTTCGACATCGCCATGATGCTGATCCAGCGCGGTGCGGACCCCAATCTCGCCAGCGCCGCCAACGCCACGCCGCTGTACGCCGTCATCAACACGCAATGGCGGCCACGATCGCGATTCCCGCAGCCTCACGCGGTGGAGTTCCAGAAGGGCACCCATCTCGAGGTCATGGAGGCCTTGCTCAAGGCCGGCGCCAAACCTGACGTGCGCATCAAGACGCATCTCTGGTACTTCGCTTACAACAACTGCGGCAGCGGAAACTGCGGTCTCGAGAATCTCGAGGGCACGACGGCCTTCTGGCGCGCGGCGTACGCCGTCGACGTCGACGCGATGAAGCTTCTCGTCAAGTACGGAGCCGACCCGGGCATACCTTCGCAGCGCACACCAGCGCAGGAGGGCCGTGGTGGTGGTGGTGGCGGCGCTGGTGGTCGGGGCGGCGGTGGAGGCGGCGGCGGTGGCGCTCAACTCGATCCCGCGATCGACTCGGCAGCCAAGGCCGTGCCGCCGGGGATTGGCGTTTATCCGGTGCACGCAGCGGCTGGCGTGGGCTACGGCAACGGTTTTGCCGGCAACTCACATCGTCACGCCCCCGACGGTTGGCTGCCGGCGATGAAGTACCTCGTGGAGGAGTTGAAGGCCGACGTCAACCAGCGCGACAACAACGGAATGACTCCGCTGCACCACGCGGCATCGCGCGGTGACAACGAGATGATTCGCTACCTCGTCTCCAAGGGCGCCGACCCGAAGGCGGTCTCGGTTCGGGGCCAGACCACGGTGGACCTGGCGAATGGGCCGGTGCAGCGCCTGAGACCTTTTCCCGAGACAATTGCATTGCTGGAGAAACTCGGCGCGAAGAACTCACACAAGTGCGTCGGCTGCTAAAAACTCTAACGGCGTGCTCTTAGGGCGTCCTCTAACGGCGTGATCTAAGATCGTCCTCTTACAGCGTCCTCTAAGAGCGTCTCTAAGAGCGCCAGAGAGCGTATGGAGGCAGCGCCATCGCGCGTTCTATTGATGCTATGGGCGTTGGATTGGTGACGGACGCACCCAGAGTGCCGCGTAAAGTGGTCCCATGGCTACAGGACCCAGGCTGCGAGTACTCGACGGCGCGCGATTGGTGGTCGACGACATCAACAGGCTGCTCAACGGTCGCCGTCTGCCGAATGCTTCACAGCTTCGCGACGCTGCGGAATCGATAACCGCGAACATTCAGGAGGGTTTTGGTCGGGACGCTGGGCCGGACCGGAACCAATTCCTTCGTTTCGCGCGAGCGTCGGCCGAAGAGACCAATGAACGTCTCCGCGCTCGATTCGGCGCGAGGGACATACCGGCCAGCGTCTATTGGTCTCTGCACCATCGGCTCGTCGCTGTGAGCCGAATGCTGACCAGCCTTATGTCAAAGACTGATTAGGGGCGTCCTCTGACTGCGTGCTCCGACTGCGTGCTCTAACGTCGTGCTCTAACGTCGTGCTCTAGAGGCGTTGAGCCGCACTTAGAGGCGCTTCCAGAGGACGCCTCTGGAGGACGCTTTTAGAGCACGTCTTTGGAGGACGATGTTAGAGCACGCCGTTACGCTTCACTGAGGCGGTGCAAGCATCAGCTTCACATGCTCATCTGCCTGCTGCAGCCCGCCCTCGCCCTGATCCCAGCTGATCCGCCCATCACCGTTCAAGTCGACCCCTGCGATGAGCTGTTCCACTGCGGACGTCAGCTGACTCACGAGGGCAGCGGCTTCAGCTGGCGTGGTCGCAGCCTGGATCTTCTGCGCAATCGCCAGCGCGGCGCCCGCCCGCTCGACCACACTGCGCGCCGCGGCGGCAATATGCTTCGAGTGCATAACGACGGCCGGTGACGCACCTTCCGCGGCAGCCGCAAGATCGATGTGGGTCGCTACCCCCGCGGCGCCCCTCGTGACACCGTAGCCCAGGCCGGGGCCCATCGTGATCACCTTGGGATCCAACGCGTGTATGACGTGCCCCGCGTGCAACTTCATGTAGTCCAGGTTCGTCGGCTGACGACCGGCAAGCCCGGCATGCGTGATGGCGATGCGAGCCTCG
>DATMBT010000571.1:0-3895 GCA_035559475.1 Gemmatimonadaceae bacterium | reverse complement strand
ACCTTTCCGGGAATGAATGTGAATACGAGTCGTCTGGCCGGGTTGCTGTTGCTCTGTGTCGCGAGCACCACGTTGTCGGCGCAAACATCGCGCGAGCGTGAACGCGAACGGGAGATCGAACGGCGTGCCGAGCAGTTGAGCAAGAACATCGAGAAGACCGTGGAGGCGAGCATCGATGGCGCCATGCGCGCCGTCGAAGACGCGTTGATGTATGCCGGTAAACATCAGCAGGGCTATGACTCCCGGCAGAGTGCGACCCGGATCGACACCACGTTCACGTTTACCGCCGACGGTACCGTAGACCTGACGAGCTTCAACGGAGACATCACGGTTACGGGCTGGACGCGCAACCAGGCGCGGGTCCGGGCAAGCACGGAGCGTGGCAGCCTGCGCTGGCGATTCAGCTCAACGCGGATCAGTGTCGAGGCGGACGCCTACCGCGGCCGCACCGGCGAAACGGAGTACGAAGTCACGGTGCCGGAAGGCACGCGCGTGGTCCTGCGCAGCATGAACGGCAGCCTGACGGTGCGCGGCGTGAAAGGCGGGGTTGACCTGCACACCAACAACGGCGACGTGGAAGTCACCGATGCGAACGGTCGCGTCGAAATGGTAACCCTTTCCGGCGACGCCACGGGGCTGCGGATCCGCGGCAGTGTTGATGCCACCTCGTTGAACGGCACGGTCTCGCTGACCGACGTGCAGGGCGGCTCGGTGAACGCCGAGTCCACGAGCGGCAGCGTCGAGCTGGTCAACGTGGTCTCGAAAGACATCGACGTGTCCTCGGTCAGCGGAGAGGTGGACTTTGTCGGCCCGCTCGATCCGCAGGGGCAATACAGCTTCCAGTCGCATTCGGGCGCCGTGACGCTCACGATCCCGGCGACCACCAGCGCCAGGTTCAGCGTGGAGACGTTCAGCGGTGAGGTCGACTCGGACTTCCCGTTCACGCTGCAACCCAACCGCGAGCGTCGGCAGGGCTCGCGACTCGAATTCAACGTCGGCGCGGGCGAGGCCCGCGTGACGGCCGAATCCTTCAGCGGCGGCGTCGTGATCCGGCGCGCCACCACCCAACGCCGTTAGGCAGCGGAGAGACTCTCACATGCAGACGTTTCGTTCCTTCCCTGTTTCCCGCCTCCTGCTTCCAGTCTCCTGCCTGGTCGCACTCGTGTATGCCGGATCGCTTGGAGCGCAAGGCACAACGAGCGACAGGGATTTCAAGTGGACCGGCGCACTGGCGTCGGGGCGCTGGGTCTATGCGCGCAACCTGAACGGCTCCGTGAGGGTCGAACGCGGCACGGGCACGCAGCTCGAAGTCACGGCGGTGAAGCGCTATCGCCGCGGCAACCCGGAAGATGTCACCGTTGACGTGAAGCGCGTTGGCTCAGCCGAAGGTGATGTGCTTGTTTGCGGAATCTGGAAGGACATTACCGACGTGTGCGACGAACGAGACTATCGCACGTTCAACAACAACAGGCGGCGCGATCGTTACCGCGACAACGATGACAACGACGTGAGCCTCGAGATCACGGTGCGCGTGCCTGAAGGCGTGAAGGTGGACGTCAGCTCGATCAACGGCGGACTCGATATCACTGGCGCCACATCCGAAGTCGAGGCACACACGGTCAATGGCGGCATCGACGCTCGCTCAACCGGTGGTCCGGTGAACGCGAGCACCGTGAACGGCGACATCGACGTTCGTATGGGCACGCTTGGGACCCAGAACCTGGACTTCTCGACGACGAATGGCTCCGTCACGGTGACAGTTCCGGACGGCCTCAACGCCGACATCACGATGCGCACGGTGAACGGCAGCGTCGGTTCTGATTTTCCGATGACTGTGAATGGCCGCATCAGCCCGCGCCGCATCGCGGCGACGATTGGCAAAGGCGGAATGAAGATCGACCTCTCGACCGTGAACGGCTCGATCGATCTCCGCCGCGGATAGACCCCTGTTGTATGGCCAAGATCCTGGGCCTCAAGCACTTACGATTCCCGATTCCCGATTCCCTATTCCCGAAGCACTCACTCGATTCGTTATATTTGAGGGCGTAACTCAAACCTCTCGAGGTGTGCCCTGATGGGTGTTTCCTATCGGCCAATGACCGGCGCGGTACCAGTCCGTACCGGTGTAGAGCGGGCGACGCTGGTTCGGCGGACCTACCTGCTGGTCCTGGCCAGCGTGCTCGTCACGATGTTCGGCGTGTCGTTCTCCATGTCGACACCGCCGGTGCTGAACTGGGCCGCGCGCCATCCGATCATCACCATGATCGGCATGTTCCTGCCGCTGGTTGGCGCATTGAAGTTCCGGACCGTCTTCCCGACAAACATCGGTCTCGTTTTTCTCTTCACGTTCGTCGAAGGGATTTTCATCTCGCCCTTCATCTACCTGCTCGGCCAGACGCAGCCAGGCGTGGTTGGACAGGCGGCGCTGCTGACGGGTGTCACGTTCGGCGCGTTGACGCTGTACGCGTTCGTGAGCCGGAAAGACTTCAGCGCGTGGGGCGGCTTCTTCACGATCGGCCTGGTAGTGCTGATCGCCACGTCGCTGCTCAACATGTTCTTCCAGAACCCGACGGCCTCGTTATGGATCGCGGGTGCGACCGTGTTCGTGTTCGGTGGCCTGCTGATTTTCGATACCTGGCGCCTGCGCAACGTGTACGGGCCCGAGGACTACGTGCAGGCCGCGGTCGCGATCTATCTCGATCTGCTTAACATGTTCCTCGCGATTCTTTCGTTGCTTGGTGGCCGGCGAGAGTAACGAACAGTTGAATCCTTGGCAGTGAGAAAGGGCGTCGAGAGAATCTCGGCGCCCTTTTTGTGCCTCGGAAAGGCATTGAACGCTGGGGTCGCAAAGGACGCCGAGGATTCCCCTGCGTCCCCGGCGTCCTCGGCGTTCAAGTCTCTTCCAGACTACTTCTGGGACTCCGCATCGATGCTTTCGGCCAATGCGAAGTCCTTCGACGTGATCCCACCAGCCGAGTGCGTCGACAGCGAGAAGCTGACCTTCGTGTAACGGATATCGATGTCGGGGTGGTGATCCATCTTGTCAGCCACCTTGGCGACGCGATTCACGAAGGCGATGCCGGCCGCAAACGTCGGAAACTCGAACGTGCGCGTCAGCGAGTTGTTACGACGCGTCCAACCTGGTCTGGCGCCGAGTGCGCGCTGGATTTCGATGTCGGAGAGTGTGGAGGCCATCGCGGGCGGGTCGAGCGTTGCCTGAAACATACACGCAACCGCCAGTCCGCCTAAGACGTGGACTGCCGCCAGTCTTCGAGCGCCCGCACTCGCCGGTCAAGCGCCACCAGAGTCGCTTCTTGAGGAGGAGACGGGGCGATCACCGCTGGCCTGGGTGCGGTCGCCGTAGCGCCAGTCGTTCCGGTTGACGCCGTGACGCCCGGCGTCAGGCCGCGCGCGGCCCGCCTGAGGAACCAGCGCCCGAACGCGCCGAGCCAGATCATCCGGAACAGCCGCTCACCCACCGGCATCCGGAAGGGACTTCGCAGCAACAGGACGAAACTCACGCCAAACAGGATGAGTGACGTGATCACCATCGTGGTGGCGCCGATCCCCACGTCGTAGCTCCTCGGTCCCACCTGCACGCGCAACTGCATCGCCGCCCAGAAGAGCACGATGCTCACCACGACCTGTGCCATCGCTATGCGGACCGTCCACCGGCGCCGCTTCTGCACCTCCACGTTAGGCCGCAATTGCGCGCGCATTTCCTCGCGTTCGTCCACGACCGCGCGCATGCCCTTCAGGACATCCGCCACCGAGAATCCGGCGACGGCCATCCGGCGCGCCTCGCTGCTCGCCTGCATGACGCGCGTGATCACGACCCCGAGCAGCACGATGAGCGGCAGCAGCGAGTCGAAGGTGCTCCGGGTCTCGTTCTCGA
>DATMBT010000570.1:0-2861 GCA_035559475.1 Gemmatimonadaceae bacterium | reverse complement strand
AGCGTGGCCGATGCCAGACGAGTTCCGGGCTCCCAGGGACCAGGACACGCCAGGCGCCGGTTTCCAGTGTAACGAGCACCACGCTGCACGTCCCCCCGTGACACCGGATCGCGACGGCGTCGCGGCCGGACGGCGAAGGGTCGGCGTAGCGAACGCTGCCCCCGTGCGTCACCCGTCGAACGTCACCCGAGCGCGTGTTCCAGAGGAACAGGTCCGGACGTGTCGCACCGTTAGGCACCGGCTCGTCCCGAACGACCAGGACGTTGACGCCGTCAGGCATCCAGCGCGGCAGCTCATGCGAACGGCCACCCTCCGGGCGTAACGTGGCGATGATGCGGCGCGGGGGAGGGAAGGAGTCGATCGGTGCAACATCCAGCGAATCGAGCCGCAGCATCCGTTCCCTGGCCTTTCGGATCAGGGAGTCCGGTGGCGGCCGCGTTTCCCAGACCACCAGGCGCGACGGGCCGCTTAACGAGCGTTGTACGACCGCGACCTTGCTGCCGTCCGGTGAAACGGCAGGCTCGCCGGTGCCACCGCTCAACCGCTGGACGAGTTCACCCTCGACCAGGCCGGCGTCGCGCAATCGCGACCGGATCTGCAGCGAGCGCTCCATCACGTCCACGGTGAAGGCGCCATAAAGGTCCGCGGGCGACGCACCGAACACTCCGGCGAACGCCGCGTCAAAGGTGCGTTGCTGCCGCGCGCTCATGCGTCGCCACATGTGTACCAGGCTCGAATCGCCTTTTCGCTGCTGAAGCCACTCGAGGTATGCAGAGCCCACGAAGTACCGCATGTTTCCCCCGAGGAACGCGCCCGTCCCGTTCATTTGCGCGTACGTTGGGAACCGACCCTCTAACGCCCATTGGCGAAGCACCGCCGCACGACCGCTGGACGACGGGCGTCCGCTGCCAGTGAGCTGCCCTTCGATCAGGGTCGCGTAGCCTTCGATCACCCAGGGCGGTGACTTCCGGGCAAGAGGACTGAGCGCTGTCGGTGCAAGTCTCCAGAGGAATCGTTCATGCGGGTTTCGCGACTGGAACGTCAGGTGCGCGATGTGCCCGTATTCGTGCACCGCGAGCGTCTCGCCCCAGCCGCGGTGGGTCCCGAAGGTTGGTGAAGGCGCCGGCGGCGTTGGCCAGAGGAAGATCACCGGGCCTTCCATGAATGGCAGCGCGAAGCCATTCGCCACGTTCGATGGATCCTCGACGAGGACGGTCACGCGTGCCGCCGGCGCATTTCCGACCGCGGCGTTGACGGCGTCGGCGATCGATTCCATTCGTTGCGCCACCACCAGCGTCCACTCTTCCATTTCCGCGGGAAAGTGGATGTCGAACCGCTTCGTGCTGATTGAACGCCAGGGGATCTGGGGGCGGGTGAGGTACTGACCACTCACGGGCGCTGGCGCGAAGAGAACCGCAAGCGCCAGTCCGATAGCGGTTGTCAGTTGTCGGAGGTCGGATGTCGGACAACTGCACCGCGATGGCTGAATCGATTTGGTTTTCCCTGCGCGCATCATCAGATCCAGATCGTCTCGCAGTTTATCCGACATCTGCCATCCGACCTCCGACATCCCGTTGGTACGCCATCGCCTTCAATTTGGCCACACGGATGGCCATGGGTGGATGCGTCCCGAACAAATCGGCGAAGAACCCCTCACGGTTGGTCAGGCGCCGACCCATCGGATCGGCAATGCAGAGGTGAGCACTCCCACTCTTGATGCTGGTGGTGGGCGCGTCGGCGTGCTCGATCTTCTGTAGTGCGCTCGCGAGGGCGCCCGGATTCCGCGTGAACTGTGCACCCATGGCATCCGCGAGGTACTCGCGCTTCCGGCTCACACCCATGGCCAGGAGCCGGGTCACGATCGGGGCGAGGATCCAGCTCAGGATCCACAACACGAGGACCACAATGATCAGCGGGTTCCCGCCCTTCTTGCCGCCACTGCGGCTCCGGCTCCCGCCACCGCCACCCCGGATGCGTGCCCCACCGCGCATAACGCGGCCCATGAAGTCGCTCACCAGCGCCACGGCACCGACCAGCGCCGCCAGCAGCGTCATGAGCCTGACGTCCAGGTTCTTCACATGGCCAAGTTCGTGCGCGATGACGGCCTGGAGTTCGTCGCGGTCGAGCAATTCCAGCAGGCCGGCCGTCACCGCGACGTGCGACCTGGCCGCGTCCCGGCCGGTCGCGAAGGCGTTCGGATCGTCGTCAGGCACGATCCAGATTCGCGGGCGAGGTATGCCACCGGCGATGGCCATCTCCTCCACGACATTCACGAGTCGCCGTTCCTGCTCGTTCGCGGGGTCCACGACCTCGAACGCGTTGGCCGACCACAACACGCGCTCCGGTCCCTTGTGCCATGCTATGAGCGCTCCGATGCTGGCAAGGAGCGTCAGGCCGGTGCCGACCAACGGAAACGCGTGTCGATAGGCGTCCGGTGGCGCCTGCAGGGTGTATTGCCACAGGATCCAGTCACCGCCGAACCCGAGCCATGCGAAGAACGCGATGAACCCGACAATCAGCAGTCGCGATCGAAGCCGGTTCGACGCCTGCTGCGAAAAGAGGTCGACTCCTTCCGCACTTTGGAATCGGGAATCGGGAATTGGTGGGGAGCTCATTGCCGGCGCGCGCGCGATTCCCGATTCCCCATTCCCGATTCCCTAGAGTTCGACCTTCGGCACCGCCCGTTCGGACTCCTCGGTGATCTCCCAGAGCGGGGCCGGTGTGGCGCCGGCCATTCCTGCTACGAATACGGTCGGCACCTGGCGCTGCTTCGTGTTGTACTGCGTCACGACGTCGTTATAGAACTGACGCGCGAAGGCGATCTTGTTCTCCGTCGACGTCAACTCTTCCTGCAGCTGTCC
>DATMBT010000569.1:0-2691 GCA_035559475.1 Gemmatimonadaceae bacterium | reverse complement strand
CGGGATGGCCTCGATTACACCGGTAAGTGGCAGCAATAGCACGCGCCGCATGCTGCGCGTGGACCGGCCGCCGCTCCCTGAAGCGGACCGTCGGACGTGGGTCAACGTGATCAGCCCCGGGTGGTTCGAGACGATGGGCACTCGGTTCGTCGCGGGGCGCGACTTCGATGGGCGTGATCGCCGAGGCGCACCCAGGGCCGTCATCGTCAACGAGACGTTCGTGAGGAAACACTTCGGCAATGAGAACGCGCTCGGCCAGTTGATCGTCGAGGAGCCTGCATCCTTTGCCGATCCCGTGCCGCTGGAGATCGTCGGCATCGTCCATGACGCGGTGTATCGCTCGGTGCGCGAACCGGTCCCGCCAACGATGTACTGGCCAATGGCGCAACAGGCGAGGCCGCAGGTGGCCATGACACTCATGGTGAGGGTACGCACGGGTGCGATCGCGTCGGTGTCGCGCGCCGCCGGCGAGGCCATCATCCGTGTGAACTCGACGCTGACGACGAGCGTTCGTCCGTTCTCCGACATCGTCGACGCCGCACTCTCGCGAGAGCGACTGGTGGCCAGGTTGTCCGGATTTTTCGGCATCCTTGCGCTCATCCTGGCCGCGTTAGGCCTGTACGGCGTCACGTCGTACTCCGTCAACCGCCGCACCACGGAGCTCGGCATCCGCATGGCGCTGGGGACGTCGCCCGCGGCCGTCATCCGCCTCGTGATCGCGCGTGTTTCGATGCTGGTGGCGTGTGGCCTGGCGCTGGGGCTGGTGGTGAGCTGGTGGGCCACCCAGTTCACCAGCGCCCTCCTGTTTGGCCTGGAGGCGCGCGACGTGCCCACCATGGCCGGCGCAGCGCTGCTGCTCACGGCGGTGGCGGGCTTGTCAGCCTGGTTACCCGCACGGCGTGCCGCGCGGATCGATCCGGCCAGCGTATTGCGCGACGCGTAGCAGTCACGCCGACGAAAGACATCGTCACGTGCCGGGCCACAAAGCGCACGAGGTGACGAAACCGGGCCGGCCAGTGACCCCAACGCGGCCCATTTTCGACGATACTTGATTCGTCGCCGGTTCTTTGGCCGGGACAAATCAACGTCGGCCTGTTCATGCGTTATCGAGGCCGAGTAACCCTGATGGAGGCAAAAACGCACGCGACGGGGCCACGGCACAGCGCCGCGGCCCCGTCGTGGTTTCGTCAGGCGCATCTGGCCGCGCGATCGAGCAGCAGCTTCCGCTCGCGGGTGTTCTGCGTCATGAACGCGGCACGTTCGAATTCTCCACGTGCTTCCTCGAGCCGGCCCAGCTTGACCAGCAGGTCGCCGCGCACCGCGGGCAGCAGGTGGTAGTCGCGGAGCGCCGGCTCGTTTACGAGCGCTTCCACGACGTCCAGTCCAGCGGCCGGACCATCGGCCATGGAAATGGCCACCGCGCGATTCAGCTCGACCACCGGGGACGGGGCCAGTTCAGCCAGTGCATCGTACAGGGCCACGATGCGCGACCAATCCGTCTCCTCCGGCCTGAGGGCTCGCGCGTGGCATGCGGCGATGGCCGCCTGGAGCGCGTACGGGCCTAACGACCCGCCGATGGTCTCCGCTTTTGACAGCGCGGCCAGGCCACGGCCGATGAGCAGCCGGTCCCAGCGCGAGCGATCCTGGTCCAGGAGGAGCACCGGCTCGCCGGACGCATTCGTACGAGCACGGAGCCGGGACGCCTGGAACTCCATCAACGCGACGAGGCCGTGGACCTCCGCGTTGCCGGGAACGAGCCCCACCAGGATCCGGCCGAGCCGGAGTGCATCTTCGCATAACGCGGGTCTCACCCAGTCGTCGCCCGAGGTGGCGGAATAGCCCTCGTTGAACACGAGGTAGATCACGCCGAGGACCGACGACACACGGGCTGCGCGTTCGTCGGCGCGCGGGGTTTCGAAGGGAACGCGTGCCTCGGCGATGGTGCGCTTGGCGCGAACGATGCGTTGGGCGATGGTCGGTTCCGGAACCAGGAAGGCGCGCGCGATCTCGGAAGTCGTCAGGCCGCCCAGGAGGCGCAGTGTGAGTGCCACCCGCGCCTCGATGGAAAGCACGGGGTGACAGGCGATGAAAAGAAGGCGAAGCAGGTCATCGCCGATTTCATCGTCGATGGACTCGGCCAGGTCGTCTTCGACCGCTCGCTGGTTTTCGTCTGTCTCGCGGCCGAGTTCTTCGTGTTTCTTCTCAGCGAGCGACCGGTGACGCAGCAGGTCGATCGCGCGACGCCTGGCCGTGGACATGAGCCATGCGCCAGGGTTGCGCGGAACGCCAGACTCCGGCCACTGCTCGATCGCGGCGATGAGTGCGTCCTGGGCCAGGTCTTCTGCCAGGCCGACGTCGCGCACGAGGCGCACGAGTCCACCGATGAGGCGTGGGGACTCGATGCGCCAGACCGCTTCAATCGTGCGGTGCGTTTCGGAGAGCTCGGACACGATGATTGCAGCCTACTTGGTGAGCGCCGCGGCTTCCTTGCGGATCCGTTCTTCTTTCTGCCGAAGCTCGGGCGTGAGCTCGGCCCCGAAGTCGTCCGCCTCGAAGATCTGTCGGATGTCGATGTCCGACTCGCTTTCCATCGGGTTCGGACAACGTTTCACCCACTCCACGGCCTCCTCCATCGACCGAACCTGCCAGATCCAGTAGCCGGCGATCAGTTCCTTGGTCTCCGTGAAGGGA
>DATMBT010000568.1:0-2913 GCA_035559475.1 Gemmatimonadaceae bacterium | reverse complement strand
GGTCTTCTTCGGGTCCCATGGATGGACGGAATCGTGACTCTTTACGTCACGTCGATTTCGACAGCTCTCCACGCCGCAGCTTTCGGTACATCTCGAGCGCGTCGCGGATGATGTCCAACGCCTGCGCCGGACCGAGCAGGCCCTCGATCACCACCTGTTTGCGTTCGAGGACCTTGTAGTCCTCGAAGAATCGGCGCATCTGCCGCAGCACGTGCGCGGGCAGCTGGGAATGATCGGTGTAGTCCGCGAAGGCCGGATCGCGCACGCTGATCGAGATGATCTTGTCGTCGATCCCCTTGTCGTCGCGCATCCGCATCACGCCGATCGCGCGAGCCTCCACAATCGTCAGCGGATACACCGGCTCCTGTCCGAGCACCAGCACGTCAAGTGGATCCCCGTCGTCGCAGAACGTCCGCGGGATAAAGCCGTAGTCGGCCGGATAGTGGACAGCGCTGTAGAGCACCCGGTCGAGGCGCAGCAGTCCGGTTTCCTTGTCGAGCTCGTACTTGTTCGTGCTGCCCTTCGGGATCTCGATGACCGCCGGAAATGCGTCCGCGATCCGGGCATCGTCTATTGGGGTGTCGTGCCAGGGGTGCATCGCATCAGCCTCGCGAGGCGAGAAGGATGCCCGCTTGTACTGCCAGCAGCCCCAACGCGACCTGTGCGATGACGTTCAATAGCGCCGGCGTCATCGAGTGCGTGCGCGCGAGTGTGACGGTGTCGAGACCGAACGTCGAGAAGGTCGTGAACCCGCCGAGGACGCCGACGAACACGAACTCACGCCAGTAGAGCCGCGGCGTGATGCGGTTGGACATGATCAGTCCGGCAAGCAGGCCGATGATCAGGCAGCCGGTGACGTTGACGATGGCCGTGGCCAGCGGGAACTTCATCATCGGCCAGCGGCCATGCACGAGCACGTTGACACCGTGACGCGCCATCGACCCCAGCGCGCCGCCCACCGCAATCGCCAGCCATATCACGGCTGTAATTGTGCCGGACCCCGGGACCAAGGACCAAGAACGGACCAAGGACCATGGACGGACCACGCACCACGCACTAAGAACCAGGGACCATTAGACGCCCGCAGGCTTTCGGCGGGGCCGCACCTCATTCGCCGACTTCAGCGGCCGCCGCCGGCTCTCGTCCGGTATCCCGAGCCCGTTATCAACCGCATGGAGCGCAGCGTCGAACGTCACCCCCGTCAGATCGGTGATCTCCTGCAGCGTCTTCTGGAACGTGTCGAACTCGCCCACCGAGAAGCGCTCGATGCCGAACTGCTGGATCGCCTTGCTCTGATCGAGGACGAACCCAAACGCCTCGAGTTGCGCGGCTGGAGTCCGCGGATCTTCCGCGACGATCACGACCTTCCAGAACTTCCTCGGAATCAGCACCTCTCCGGCGCCGAAGTTGTGGTGGATGTCGTGGGCATTGTCGAGAACCGGCCCCGCGAAGATGCAGAACAGGCGGCCCGTGTTCTCCGCCTCTTCGGCAATGTGATTCTCGAGCCCGCCCCACAGACCGTGGAACCCGAACGCGTCGCGATTGAATTCTTCGTGCTGCGGCGTGCAATTGGTCCAGTGAAAGCTGTCGGAGTTGGCGAGGATCTCTTCCTCCGCCGTATCACCCCAGGCGGTGTCATCGCGCCGGACGATGTGGCCGCGGTCGAATTTCGCGGCCGGCTCGTAGAGTTCCGGGTCTTCGATCTGGAAGGTGTTCGCCAGACGCGGATCGGGCACCCACGTGTCGGTGCCGAATTCCTCACGCGTCTTGCGCCGCTTGCTCGTGTTGTAGTCCACGTTGACGGCTGCCCACATCACGAGCTTCCGCGTCTTGTTCATGACGAGTGAATAGTGGTGGTACTTGAACAGCTCTGGCTTGTTCGTTCCCGTCTGCTTGAAGATCTCGGCCATGCGGCCAGCCTCGACGTCTGGCAGCGGCACGTTGGGACCCAGGAAATTGGCCTTGTAGCCGGGCCGGTGCGCGTAGTCGGGATCGAAGCGCAGCTTCTTCTCGACAGCCGGCGGCAGCGGCGGCGCAACCACGGGGATACGGCCCGCGGACGTGGCGGGGGCCTGCACGCCCATGTAGAAGTTGGCCGTGCCGTTGACGATGATCGTGGTTCCGCGCTCCGTGCCAGGTGCTGACGTCATGGCGTTCTCCTCCCGTTGACTCTTGAGGGCGGGCATCTCGCTGAGGTCGTCCGCAAACGATCGGACCAGTGCGGCGAGCGCCGATTGCTGACCGGTTGGGACCTGCGCCTTGGCCAGGTGCGCGCAGATGCGGCTGACGCGGACGCCTTCGTTCGCCACCCAGTGGATGTCGCTGTCCGGCATCTCCCGCGTCCACGGTGTGCCGCGGATGGTCATGATCTGACCGTCTTTGATCTCCGGCACGCCGCTGTGATGCAGCGCCACGACCTCCCAGTCCTTGTTGAACGCAGGCGAGCCCGACGACCCGGGCAGTGTGTCGGTCGTGTACTCGAGAAAGAGGTCCGCTTCCGCCGGCGCGACGAGCAGCTCGTTGTCGCGTACGCCGTATTTCTTCGGCCCGCCATCGGGGTACTGAATGATGCTGACCGGTTGGCCGACGAGGATCTTGCCGTTGACCGGAATCAGCGGCAGGTGCGTGAACTCCGTCAGGCGCTGGCCGTCGAACGCCGACGCCGCCACGCCGACGACCGCAAAGTCGAGTTCCTCATTGGCGTAGAAGAAGAGCGCAGGATCGAGGGCGAACACGACCCCGGCCGCGAGACGACGGTCCGTCTGCAGCTCGTAGCCGAATTGCACGCCGCAGCCATCGGCTTCACCTGCGTCGGCAAACACGTGGTGGTTGGTGATCAACAGAGACGGGCTGATTAGGAAGCCGGTGGCGAACCCGTCGATGACCGATCCCCGCCCATCGATCTGCACGATC
>DATMBT010000567.1:0-3029 GCA_035559475.1 Gemmatimonadaceae bacterium | reverse complement strand
CGGGATGTTCAAGGCGAGCGGGCACGAGAACGCGTATTTCCCGCTGTTCATCCCCCAGAGCTTCATGAGCAAGGAAGCCGAACACGTCGAGGGGTTCGCTCCGGAACTGGCCGTCGTTACGCACGGAGGTGGAAAGGAGCTCGAAGAGCCGCTGGTCGTCCGCCCCACGAGCGAGACGATCATCTACTCGATGTACGCCAAGTGGGTGCAGAGCTATCGCGACCTGCCGATCAAGATCAACCAGTGGGCCAACGTCGTTCGCTGGGAGATGCGCACGCGGCTGTTCCTGCGAACCATGGAATTCCTCTGGCAGGAGGGACACACGGCGCATGCGACGCATGACGAGGCTGAAGAAGAAACACGATTGATCCTCGGCATCTACCGTGAGTTCATGGAGCAGTACATGGCGATGCCGGTTGTCACCGGCCTCAAGACGCAGTCCGAAAAGTTTGCCGGCGCGCTCCGCACGTACGGTACGGAAGCCATGATGCAGGACAACAAGGCCCTCCAGGCTGGCACGTCGCATAACCTCGGGCAGAACTTTGCCAAGGCATTCGACCTGACGTTCCAGGACGAAGCAGGTGCGATGCAGTTCGCCTGGAACACCAGCTGGGGCGTTTCCACCCGCCTCGTGGGCGGGCTGGTCATGACGCACGGTGACGACAATGGATTGCGAACGCCGCCCCGGCTCGCGCCAATCGAAGTGGTCATTGTGCCCATCTGGAAGAGTGATGAGGAACGCGCGCGGCTGCTCGAGGCGGCGAACAAGGTCCGTGATCACCTGACCGGTTGGGTCGGTCGGGGGGACGACCGCGTGCGCGTTCGCATCGATTCGCGCGAAGGCATCAAGCCTGGCGCGAAGTACTACGAGTGGGAACTGCGCGGTGTCCCGCTGCGGATCGAACTTGGTCCTCGTGACCTGGAAAAGAACTCGTGTGTTGCCGCCCGTCGGGACAAGCGCGAGAAAACGACGCTGCCGCTCGATGGACTGCCGGCGGCGGTTGGCGCGTTACTCGAGGACATCCAGACCTCCATGCTCGCCGCGGCTCGCGAGCGCCGTGAGGCGAACAGCATTCGCGAACCCATCACGTACGACAAGTTCCGCGACCTGATGGAAGGCGAGGGCGCGTTCGTCTACGCCGGTTGGAATGGCGACCCCACGGTTGAAGCGAAGGTGAAGGCTGACACCAAGGCGACGATCCGGTGCCTGCCTGACGAGGAGTTCCGCACCACGCCCAAGCCGGGAAAGTGCATGGTGACCGGCGAGCCGGCGCAGCACGAGGTTGTGTGGGCCCGGGCTTACTGACGCCGGTGCTCACTCTCCGGGAAGGCACCCTGGCCTGCGAAGGCGTGGCGCTCGATGCGCTCGCCGAAACGCTGGGCACGCCCGCGTACGTGTATTCGTCCCAGGCGATTCGCGACAAGTTCCACCAGCTGGACAAGGCGCTCACGGGCGTCCCCCACCGGATTCACTACTCGCTCAAGGCGAACGCCAATTGGGCGATCCTGCGGCTCATACGCTCGTTAGGCGGCGGGGCCGAGGTCGTGTCCGGTGGCGAGCTGTATCGCGCGCTGCAGGCCGGTTTCGCGCCCGAAGACGTCGTGTTCGGTGGTGTCGGGAAAAGTGCCCGCGAGCTCGGCGAGGGTGTGGAATCCGGTGTGCGCCTCGTGAACGTGGAGTCCGAGGCCGAGCTGCGACTCCTCGATGGCATCGCGTGTGAACGGAAGCGCAAGGTTCCCGTCGGGCTGCGCATCAACCCCGAGATCACGGTGGACTCGCCACACGCGTACATCAGGACCGGCGGCAAGGGACACAAGTTCGGGATTCCGTATGACGAGGGCCTGTCAGCGGCGCGTCTTGCGGCATCATTGCCGTGGCTGGAGCTGGTGGGACTCGACATGCACGTGGGTTCGCAGCTCGCGCTCATGGATGCGTACGAACGTGGCCTGGAGCGGGTGACGTCGCTGCTCGATGCGGTGAAGGCCGAGGGCATCACGTCGATTCGGTATCTCGACATCGGTGGCGGCCTGGCGGTGCCTTACGAGGATGAGGATCCACCCGACCTGAAGCTCTACGGTCGCATCGTTCGCGAGGTCGCGCGCCGCACCAAGCTCGAGATCCTGGTTGAGCCGGGGCGGTTCATGGTCGCCGATGCGGGTACCCTGTTGACGCGGGTGCTGTACCGGAAACGGAGCGGGGGCCGTGAGATCGCCGTGACTGACGCGGGAATGACGGAGCTGTTGCGGCCGTCGCATTACCAGGCCTATCACCACATCGAGCCGGTGCGGCCGAGACAGCGGCAGGCAGTGCGCATCGATGTCGTCGGGCCGGTCTGCGAGAGCGGTGACTTCCTTGCGCTCGACCGTGAGATGCCCGACATCGAGGCAGGCGACCTGATGGCGGTCCGCACCGCCGGTGCCTACGGCTACAGCATGGCGTCGAACTACAATGCCAGGCCGCGCGCGGTGGAGGTGCTCGTTGACGGCGACAAGTATGCCGTGACCACCGCACGCGAAGAGTACCAGGACCTCATCAGGCTGGAATATCACCCACTCGACTGGAAAACAACCTGATGCGCCTTGGGCTTCTCGCTGATACCCACGATCGCGTGCCCGCCATCGACGCCCTGGTTCGTGAAATGCTCACCCGGGGAGTTGGCCTTGTGCTGCACGCGGGTGACTTCTGCGCGCCCTTTGCGCTCAAGCCGTTGCTCGAGCATAACGTGGCGATGGCGGGGGTTTTCGGGCGGAACGACGGGGACCACGAAGGCCTCAAGGCGTACGCCGCCGCCGGGTTCGGGATCGAGTTGTTCGAGTCGCCGCACAGCATGGAAGTGTCGGGCAAGAACATCCTCCTCGTGCACGACATCGCCGATGTGAACGCGCGCTCGATCGACCAGCACAGCATTGTGGTGCATGGTTTTTCTCACCGTGAGGAAATGAAGACCCGCGGTGATACCCTCATCGTGAACCCGGGTGAGGCCTGCGGCTGGCTTCACGGCGTCCCCTCGGCGGCCATCCTCGACCTC
>DATMBT010000566.1:0-6674 GCA_035559475.1 Gemmatimonadaceae bacterium | reverse complement strand
TAGGTTCCGAGTTCGGGTCCTTTCACCAGCGGGTCATACGCGTCGACCTGAGATTCACTGGTGGCAAAGATCTGCCCCACACCGGTCTCGATCGGCTCACCGGTCTCCCGATCACGGACGACGACCTTGTAGCGAACAGGTTCGCGCGCCCGAGGAGGCACCGGGTCGGGGAGTACGCGAAGCTCCATGTCTTCGGTGAGGAGCTTCATGCTGAGGTCGCGCGGCGTTGGCTGGCAGGCCGCCGCGAAAACCGCGACCAGTAGAACGAAGTGCCAGCGCCGGACGAATCTCACGAGGCGTAGTACTCCAGGCCGAGGTGGGTGATCTGCTCCTCACCCATGAGGTGGCGGAGCGTGTTCTTCAGCTTCGTCTGCTGAATGAATAGATCATGCTCCGGCTGGAGTCCCGCAGCGGCCATCGGCGACTTGTAATAAAAGCTTAACCATTCCTGAATCCCCTTCATCCCGGCCCGGTGCGCGAAGTCGGAGAAGAGAGCGAGGTCAAGCACGATCGGCGCCGCGAGAATCGAGTCACGGCACAGGAAGTTCACCTTGATCTGCATCGGGTAGCCCATCCACCCGACGATGTCGATGTTGTCCCACCCTTCCTTGTTGTCGCCGCGCGGCGGGTAGTAGTTGATCCGCACGACGTGCGAGAAACCGCTGTAGAGGTCAGGATAGAGTTCAGGCTGCAGGATCGTGTGCAGCACGCTGAGCTTCGACTCTTCCTTGGTCTTGAACGACGCCGGGTCATCGAGCACCTCGCCGTCGCGGTTGCCGAGGATATTGGTCGAGTACCAACCGGCGAGGCCGAGCATGCGCGCCTTGATGCCCGGCGCGATGACGGTCTTCATCCAGGTCTGGCCCGTCTTGAAATCCTTGCCCGAGATGGGCACGCCACGCTGGTTCGCCAGTTCAATGAGCGCCGGCGTATCGACTGAAAGGTTCGGCGCGCCATTCGCGAACGGGACGCCTTCCATGATCGAGGCCCAGGCGTAGAGCATGGACGGCGCGATGGCGTCGTCATTGCGCTCCATGGCGCGCTCGAACTGTTCGATCGTCGCGTGCTGCGGTCCCGGCTTGATGTATGTCTCCGTGGACGCGCACCAGACCATAACGAGTCGATCGCACCGGTTGCGTGCACGAAAGTCGCGGATGTCCTGGCGGAGCTGCTCCGCGAGGTCACGCTTCGTTTTCCCCTGCTTGACGTTTTCGCCCTTGAGGCGGGTGACGTAGCGCGAATCGAACACCGCCGGCATGGGCTTGATGCCGCGCAGAAAATCGGCGACCGACTCGAGATGCTTGTCTTCCAGGACGCCGGCCTTCTTCGCCGCCGTGTAGGCATCATCCGGGATCGGATCCCACGCGCCGAACACGAGGTCATCGAGGCGGGCCAACGGGGCAAAGTCACGGATGAGTGGCGAGCGCTGCTCCGTCCGTTTGCCGAGCCTGATGGTGGCCATCTGGGTCAGGGACCCGATCGGTCGCGTAAGTCCGCGACGGATGCTTTCCACTCCAGCGATGAACGTCGTTGCCACGGCACCGAGGCCCGGCGTCAGCACGCCAAGCTTGCCCTCGGGTTGGCGAATGGTGACCCGAGGCGTCGCGGTCGATGACTGCACGTCTTAGTTCTCCGTTGTTTTTTTGTCGGTGGCGCGCGCCTAGCGCGCTCGATCGAAGGTCGATGCCTGCCCGCTATCGGTGCGGCGTGTGTCCGGCTCGCCCGGCGAAGCTACATCGGCCAATCGCGAATCTTCAGTACTGACCATGCGTTCCGTGGCCAGCGCGACCCCCTCGAGCCGCTGCGCGGACCGTTCGGGAACGTCGCCGCCCCTTCCCACGACTGCTCGTGCGCTGGCCTGGGTCGTTGCCTGGTGACGCGAGTCCTGCGCGGCGGTGGCACGATACACAAAGGCCACTCGCTGGATGACGGTGATCCACGCTGTCACGGTCAACACGACACAAATGCTGATCAGCACCCATCCACCCAACGCGAGCCCGATGAAGGCCTGCGGAGCGGAGAGCAGCACAATTCGCTCGGGGCGCTGCAGGATTCCCACCTTGGCGTCGATAGCAAGGCCTTCGGCGCGAGCGCGGGTGTAGGACGTGAGGAACGAACCGATGATCCCCAGCAGCATCACGGACACCATCGGCGTGGACATCGAATCCGGAATGGCGTGGTGGACCCCATTGCGCGCAAAAAAGATGGCGAGGCCACCAAGCACCGCGCCGTCGGCAACCCGGTCGAGAGTCGAGTCGTAGAAGGCACCGAAAACCGATGTGCGGCCCGTCTGTCGGGCGACGGTTCCATCGAGCAGGTCGCAGATCGCGCTCAGGCCGACCACCCACCCTGCCACTCGGATGTTACCATGCGCGTAAATCCCGCCACCAATAACGGTCGCGACCGTTCCGAAAGTCGTGATCGCGTTCGGGCTGACTCCCCTCCAGATCAGCAAATCGACCACCGGCGCGAGCACGCGCTGGAAGCCAGACCTGGCTAGTTGGAGTAAGGCCATGAAGGGGGGAGCGAGGTAGTTTGACTCGCCGCGCCAGACGGACGCGAAGAGGGCTAACCGTCGAAAAATACGGCAATTACGGAACCCATCATACTACGCCATCCCGGGTGGCCCCACAACGGCGCAGCACTCGTGCAGAAGGCTCTACGGCGGCGGCAATCCTTGGTTTCCGAACATGTTGTCCTGCCTTGAGATTCGATGCCGGCGGACCTTGCCGACGAGGGCCACCCAGCCAACTGTTCGGCGCATGAATTCTCGAGTCGGGCTACTCGTGCTGGCTGTCGGGCTGGCAGCAGGTTGTGCAACAACCCACCCCGTCCAGGAATCGGGGGGAACCGTCCCTTCGGCTCCTCTGGTCGCGGGACTCGCGGACTCGCTCACCGCGATCCTTTCCGCCGGAGTTCGTGACTCGGCCTTCCCTGGCGCCATTGCCGTGGTTGGAGATCGAACGGGCGCCATCGTGACCTCGAGCGCAGGACATCTCGATTGGGCGCCATCTCCCGCGCCCGACGAATCGACATTGTGGGACCTTGCCTCGCTCACAAAGGTCGTCGGCCTCACGAGCGCGATGATGCTTCTCGTGGAGTCGCACGCCGTCGACCTGGATGCGCCGGTGCATCGTTACGTGCCCGAGTTTCGCGGCCAGTGGAAGGACGCGGTCACGGTACGCCACCTGCTCACTCACTCCAGTGGCTTGCCGGCATGGCGTCCGCTGTACAAGGAAGCCGACAGTCCGGCGGCCGCGATGGCGCTCGCAATCGCGACTCCTCTGGACACGCTGCCCGGCGTACGGATGGTGTACAGCGACCTTGGTGCGATCATCCTCGGCGAAATCGTGACGAGAGTGACCGGGCAGCCGTTTGATCGATTCCTTCAGGAACGCGTTTTCACACCGCTGGGCATGCGAGAGACGTTCTACCGGCCCGCACCCGCATTGATGGACCGGATTGCTCCCACGGAAATAGACCCCTGGCGCCAGCGGCACCTGCGCGGCGAGGTGCACGATGAAAACGCATTCGCGCTCGGCGGAATTTCTTCGCATGCGGGACTCTTCAGCACCTCGCGCGACCTGGTTCGCCTGGCGCGAATGTATCTCGGAGATGGCGCGCTCGACGGCCATCGATTCCTGTCACCGTCGACCATCCGGCAATTCACGACGGTCCAGGACTCGACACTGTCTCACCGCGCGCTGGGCTGGGAAACGCCTAACGGCTCCAATTCCGCGGGGCACTTGATGTCGAAGCGGGCATTCGGTCATACCGGATTCACCGGCACATCCATCTGGATGGACCTCGACCGCGGAGTATTTGTGTTGCTGTTGACCAACCGTGTGAACCCGACCCGTGAACACCGGGCCATTGGAGCGATCCGGATTGCTGTCGCGGACGCGGCGTTGGGGTACTGGGTACGAGGATCGGGGACTGGTTTCGGGGGACGGGGTACAGGAGACCCAGTTCCCTGAACCCAGTCCCCTGAACCCCTGCCTAAAGGCTTGTCCCGCAAAGGGTAAACCGCCTTGTAGCCAACGCGGCGTGACTTTATCTTACGCCAGTCGCCTTTTCCGGGCGCCAATATCGAGGAGATGGACGTGAGCACCCTTCAAGAGCCTGAAGTCGCCGTCGTAGTCACAGCCGGTGCCACAACCGAGGTCATGCGTTTTATGGAGGCCGAGGGCGTGTCGCCTGACGTCGGCGGACTGCGCGTGAGCGTGCAACCCGGCGGATGCAGTGGCTTCAAATACGGCCTTTTGATCGAAGACCAGCCCGCGGATGATGACTTCGTCGTCCAGCAGGGAGGATTCAAGCTGTTCGTCGATCCGTTTTCGGCGCAGTACCTGAACAACGTCGTCATCGACTACGTGTCGTCGATGCAAGGTTCGGGCTTCACGTTCAAGAACCCGAATGCCACCGGTGGCTGCGGGTGTGGACATTCGTTCACGGCCTGAACCCATCCCGATGCGTTTAGTGGATCCTGGCGCTCAATCGAGCGCTGTCGGGTCCGAGGCCCGCGATCCTGCAGAGGACCGCGGGCCTCTTTCCTTATCTGCCTTCGCTCCAGCAGCGCGGGAGCGTATCCGGACTTACGTCTACGACGACCACGATTCGCTCGCCGTGGCGGTGGCGCAGCGAATCGCTGCCGTGATCCGCGCGCGAACCGCGGCTGGTCGCAAGGCAGTCCTTGGCCTCGCCACCGGGTCAACCCCGTTAGGCGTCTACCGTGAGCTGGTGCGCCTGCACCGCGACGAAGGCCTGAGCTTTCGCAGTGTGGTGACGTTCAACCTGGACGAATATTTCCCGATGGAACCGGGAAACCCGCACTCGTACCACCGGTTCATGTGGGAGCAGCTCTTCTCGCATGTGGACATCGAACCGGAGAACGTCCACATCCCGCGCGGCAACATCGAACGGGCGCAGGTCGCCGTCGAATGCGCGGCGTATGAACAGGCCATCGTTCAGGCGGGAGGCATCGACCTCCAGATCCTGGGGATCGGGAAGACCGGCCACATCGGGTTCAACGAACCCGGGTCGGGGGCGGACAGCCGGACGAGGCTCGTCACGCTCGACACGGTCACGCGACGTGATGCCGCAGGTGATTTCTTCGGCGAGGAGAACGTGCCGCGCGAGGCGATCACCATGGGTGTCGCCACGATTCTCGCGGCGCGCGAAATCGCCATCCTCGCGACCGGCGAACACAAGGCACCGATCGTCCAACGCGCCGTCGAGGGTGAGGTGGACCGGCAGGTTGCGGCGACGTTTCTCCAGCATCACAGCGCGACGACATTCCATGTCGATCGTGCCGCAGCCGCTGCCCTCACGAGGATCGCGACGCCATGGCTGGTGGATGACGTCACGTGGAGCGATGAACTGACCGAACGCGCGGTGGTGTGGCTGAGCCTCCGGACGGAGCACGCGATCCTCAAGCTGACGGCGCAGGATTACGCAGACCATCACCTGTCATCACTGCTGGCCCAACACGGCTCGGCGGGTCACGTGAATGGACACGTGTTCAATCGACTTGGTTCGCGAATTCGTGGGCGGTCGAAACTCCCCGCGGGACTTCGCATCATCTGTTTTTCGCCACACCCTGATGATGACGTCATCTCGATGGGTGGCACGCTCCGGAAGCTCGTCCTCAATGACAACGAGATCACCGTCGCGTACATGACGAGCGGCAACGTGGCGGTGTTCGATCACGATGTCCGCCGCTACCTCGACTGGCTGGTGCGCATCTCCCCCGGTCAGAAGTTCGACCAGTCCGCTGTGGCGCTGCGCGAACGGGTGAACGCGTTTCTCGCCGCCAAGCAACCCGGCGACGTGGACACTCCGGAGGTCCTGGACCTCAAGCGTGCCATTCGCGAATCCGAAGCGGTGAGCGGGCTCGAGGCGATCGGCCTAACGAGGAACGAAGCGCGTTTCCTCGATCTTCCATTCTACCGCACGGGTCGCGTACGCAAGGACCCGATCGGCGACGAAGACGTGAGCATCGTCAGGCAGCTCCTCGAGGAGCGTCAGCCAGACCTGATCTTCGTCGCCGGAGACCTCTCCGATCCGCACGGAACGCATCGGATGTGCAAGGAGGCGATCGACCGCGCGCTGGCTGGGCTCAGCAAGCGGCCGGAGATCTGGCTGTATCGCGGCGCATGGCAGGAATGGCCCGTCACCGAGGCCACGTGGCTCGTGCCGCTGTCGCAGGACGAGCTGCGTCTCAAGATCCAGGCGATTTTCAAGCACCAGTCACAGAAGGACTCAGCACCCTTCCCCGGGCTCGACGACCGCGAATTCTGGCAACGCGTCGAAGCCCGTAACCAGGAGACCGCGGCGGTCCTCGACCGCCTTGGACTCGCCGAATACTTCGCCATGGAGGCGTATGTCGTCGCCTGACGCCAGCTCGTGAACGCGGGATTCACCATACTCGACGCGATCGTCATCGTTGCGTATCTCGCCGGGACGACCGCGCTTGGAATGTGGGTGGGGCGGCGACAATCAGGATCGAAGGACTATTTCGTCGCGGGACGAGAGATCCCGTGGTGGGCGGTGTTGTTCTCGATCGTCGCCACCGAGACCAGTGCGCTGACCTTCATCAGCATTCCCGGCCTCGCCTACACCGGCAACCTCGGCTTCCTCCAGGTGGTCGCCGGGTACATCCTCGGGCGCATCGG